>CAZOON010000226.1:0-3497 GCA_964581445.1 uncultured Halanaerobiales bacterium
ACGCATTCCTACTCTTCCAAGTCCTAAAATAAGTACTTCACTCTTGTATAAAGTATGAACAGTATTTTCAATAGCAACTTTAATCGCACCTTCGGCTGTAGGAATAGCATTTAAAATAGCTAGTTCATTGCTCTTTATTAATTCATAATATTTAATTTTATTTGCATTCAATATATTTTTTTGTTTATCTCTTAAATAGCCAATAATAAATTTTTCGTTTTTTGCAATTTTACAAAATTTATCATCTATTATTAAATCATTTTCGAAAAAATCACTTGAAATTTTTCCATTTTCATCAGTACCTGACATAGGTGCAATAATATAATCTGAAACTTTAATAATTTCCTCTAAATTTGAATAAGTAATAAGAGCAGGACTAAAATCCTTCTTAGAACTTAATACTTTAACCCTGTGCCCCAGCTCAAAAAGTTCTTCAGCAATAAAAGTTTCACGCAAATCACTGGCAATAATACCTATTTCTTTCATTTGCAACCCCCACCTTAGATATAGCAAAATATACTTATACTATATGAACTTATGATGGAGTAAGTGAGGATTTTAATTAAATAAATTTTCTAAACCATATGTAAGTCCATCTAATCTATTCAAATTATCAATTGCCATTTCAATCCCGGGCATAAAAGAACTTCTATCATAAGAATCATGTCTAATAGTTAAAGTTTGACCCTTTGCTCCAAATATTATTTCTTGATGAGCAACTAATCCAGGTAATCTAACACTATGTATATGAATATTTTTGCTTATTCCACCTCTAACTCCCTTTATTTTCTCTATTTCCTCAAATGAATCGTCTGTAAGCTCTTTTTTAATTAATTCTGCTGTTTTTAAAGAAGTACCTGAAGGGGCATCAATTTTTTTATCATGATGTAATTCAATTATCTCAACATCATCCATATATTTTGCAGCCATCTCAGAAAACTTCATCATTAAAACTGCTCCTATGGCAAAATTTGGGGCAATCAATATTTTCATATTTTTATTATTAAGTTCAGCTTTTATTTTTTTTAATTCAATATCAGTAATACCAGTTGTACCTACGATCATATCAATTTCATAATCCAATCCTAATTTTATATTATCCATTACAGCATCCGGCGAAGTAAAATCAATAATTATATCAGGATTAGTATTTTCTATAATTTTATTTAAATCTGAGCTAATAATTACTTCAGGCCCATCAACATTTAATAGTTTATGTATATCCTTTCCGGAATTATTTTTATCATATGCCCCCACCATTATTGTATCTTCTTTATCAAAAACAGTTTTAACAACTTCACTTCCCATCCTTCCACAGGCACCACTTACAATTATTTTCTTCATATCTCTTTCTCCCTTCTTTTAATATTTATTACAGTCTTTGTCCATATTATTATTATAGCATTGTTTTTTTATAATTAAAGTTTAGAATAAAAAAAGTATTTATAACTAAAAATAAAAGCTATAATGATTATTTTAAATAAGGAGGTTATTATGTCAGAATATAATGAATCAATTGCCTATTTTTGTATGGAATATGGCCTTGATGAAAAACTGCCTTTATATGCCGGGGGATTAGGAGTTCTGGCTGGAGATTTATTAAAAGCAGCAAAAGACAAAAACGCTCCAGTAGTCGGGATAGGAATAAGATGGTGGCAGGATTACACAACTCAATATATTAATGAAGAAGGAAAACCCTATGATACATTCCCCACATTCGAACTTGATTTTTTAGAAGATACAGGTATAGAAGTAAAGGTAAAAATAGAAAACAATTTAGTACCCTGTAAAGTATATAAAGTAACAATTTTTGATAATGCCCCACTTTACTTACTGGATACCGGACATCCTGGAACAGAGTATGGCTGGATAACAGATAAATTATATCATGGAAATAAACGAGACCGAATAGCACAGGAAATAGTACTCGGTATAGGTGGAATTAAATTATTACGAGAATTAGATATAACGATAGATAAGTATCATTTTAATGAAGGCCATGCAGCATTTGCAGGGTTTGAATTAATAAGAGAAAAAATGGATAGGAAAAATATTAATTTTGAAGAGGCCCTCAACAAAACCAGGAAAGAAATTGTATTTACAACACACACACCAGTTCCAGCAGGCAATGAATCTCATGATCTTGATCTATTATTTAAAATGAAAGCAAATTTCGGCTTAAATCACGAGCAATTAAAACAAATAGGTGGTGACCCTTTTAATATGACAGCTGCCTGTCTACATATGTCTACAATAACAAATGGTGTATCTCAACAACATGAAGAAACAGCCAAAAAAATGTGGGCTAATTTAGATAATTCATCACCAATAATTTCAATTACCAATGGTATTCATCAAACAACATGGCAAAATGAAAGAATCAAAAAGGCATTTGTTAATAATTACGGACTCTGGGAAGAACATATGAAATTAAAAAAATCACTTGTTGAATATATAGAAGATAATACAGGAACAAAAATGAATTCAAAAAAAATTATTATTGGTTTTGCACGCAGAGCTGCTCCTTATAAAAGAAGTGAATTAATCTTTAGAGAAAATAAACAAATAGATAATTTTTTAAAAAATTCTACTATCCAACTTGTGTTTTCAGGTAAGGCCCATCCTGATGACCATTATGGTAAAGAAATTGTAGCAAAACTGGTTCAAATGGATAGAAAATATAAAAATAGTGTAGTCTTTTTAGAAAATTATAATATGGAAATAGCTCGTTTTCTTGCCCAGGGATGTGATGTCTGGTTAAATAATCCTCGAAGACCACTGGAAGCAAGTGGTACATCAGGAATGAAAGCAGCCATAAACGGTGTTTTAAATTTAAGTGTTCTTGATGGCTGGATAGCAGAAGGAATTGAACACGGAAAAACTGGCTGGATACTTGATAACTTATTCCCTGATTTAGAAGATTCTCTGGGAGAAGATGAAAAAGATTTACAGGCCCTTTATCAAATAATCAGGGAAGATGTTATTCCAATATATTATCATGATCATAAAAAATGGGTGCAAATGATGTATGATAGTATAAATATGGCTAGTAAACAATTTACTGCAAGCAGAATGCTGGATGATTATTATCATAAAATGTATTCAAAAATATTAAATCCTGCAAAAATTTAAGCAGAAATTTTTTCGGCCCGCTTTTCTATTTTACCATAATAATTTGTCCCCCAGACACCAGTAATAATCATTATACCACCAATAATCTGAAACCAGAAAAAATTTTCACCTAAAAATACTATACCAGCAATAATAGATATTACCGTCACTAAATTTGAAAACACTGAAGACTGTGAAGCCTTAATCCTGGAAAGGGTAAAGTTAAGCAAAAAGAAAGTTTTTCATTAACATTAAAAAGTATAATGTAATCAATTTCTATATCAATAAATGGTATTAATTCTATTAATAATTCTATAGCCTCATCTTCATCAGTCAAATCAGAATTAAAGACTCCTAAAGGTACTGTGATTAACTTATCTTCAATT
>CAZOON010000227.1:0-3492 GCA_964581445.1 uncultured Halanaerobiales bacterium
AGAATATTTTGTCTTTAATAAGGATGTGCCTCCCTTTGATGATGTAAATCTTCGGAAGGCTTTAAGCTTTGCAGTGGATAAAGCTTCCTTGATAAGTGACCTGGAATCAGCCGGTGAGACAGGCATGAGTGTTGCCGATAGATTTTTTCCACCTGCTATGTATGGATATGAAAATGAGCAAAAGAATTATCAGTATGATAAGTCGGCTGCAGAGCAACTCCTGGCAAATAATAATTATACTACAAATCAACTTAACTTAACTATATATGTCAATGCTACTGATAGCCAGGGAGATAATCCTCATATGGTTAAGGCTCAATCCATAAAAGATGACTGGGAAGCACTTTCACAGGTAGAATCAGTAACTATAGAAGATGTTTCCTGGTCAGAATACCTTAACAATATTGATACTTATGGTTTTTACAGATTTGGTTATATAATTGATTCAGGAGATCCACTTGATTTTATGCTGGCTCAAAAGAATTATATTAATATAAGTTCCAGTGCTGATAATTATATCCAGGATATGATGAATAACTATGAAGATGAGACAGTTGCCCTTGATTATGCCATGGACTTTGAAGATGAATTAATCGATCAGGCCATTGTCTTACCACTATATTATAAAAGCAATTAAGAAGTATAAATAAATGTTTATCTACCAGCCCCCTTTTAAACAGGGGGCTTTTAATTTTCCTGAAAGTTTTATATACTATAAATAGATTAAAAATGAGTATATCAGCAAAAGCTCAAAAAAGGAGGTAATTTTTGTGAAACTTAAATGGTGGGGCCATGCATCTTTTTTAATTACTACAGATAGTGCTGTGAAGATTATTACTGACCCCTATAATGAGGAATTGCCCTATAAAAAGATTGATGATGAGGCAGATCTTGTTACCGTCAGCCATGACCATTATGACCACAATGCAGTTGATATTTTACCTGGAGAATTTAAAACAATAAAACATACCGGGATAGATGAATACAATGAAATAAAGGTTCAGGGGATAGTAAGTTTCCATGATGATGCTGGTGGCAGTAAACGGGGAGAAAATATTATCTACATAATTGATACAGGTAAATACAGGATCTGTCATTTTGGTGACCTTGGTCATAACTTGCAGGAAGAGCAAAGAAAGAAATTGACTAATATTGATATTGTATTAATCCCTGTTGGAGGATATTTTACCATTGATGCCAGTCAGGCCTATGAAATAGTGCAGGAATTGAAGCCAGGAATTATTGTACCTATGCACTTTAAGACAGACATACTTGATTTCCCTATCGATGAAGTGAATACGTTTTTAGATATGTTTGAAGATGAAGAGATTAAAAGAGTAAATGGTGCAGAGATTGAAATAGATGGATTGCCAGAAAAACAGACTGTTTATCTCTTTGATTATGTAAAATGATATTATCTATCACGAACTTTATTTTTATAGGGAGGCGCTGATATGGGTTTTTTAAATAATATTTTTAATCATAAAAAAGGAAAAAAAGTATTTGTTCTGGGACTTGATGGTGTCCCTTTTACTTTTATGGATAGAATAATAAAAGAAGGCAAAATGCCTGTATTTAAGTCCTTATTAGATAAAGGTGAGTTTAAGAGAATGAATTCAGTTTTACCGACGATTTCTTCTGTGGCCTGGTCCAGTTTTATGACTGGAAAAGATGCTGCAGGACATAATATATATGGATTTGTTGACAGGGAGGCCAATCCCTTTAAACTTTTTATACCAACATCCAGAAAGATGAAGGCCAGTACTATCTGGCATGAATTAAGTGAAATGGGGAAAAGGAGCATAGTTATGAATGTTCCTGTTACCTATCCACCTGATAAAATCAATGGAATAATAGTTTCAGGTTTTCTGGCTACAAATATAAATAAAGCTGCTTATCCTCAGGAAATTGTTGAGGAATTAAAAGCTCTGGATTATATTATAGATGCAGATACCTGGATTGCCCGTGATTCTAAAGATAAATTTATGGATGAGTTATATCATGTTTTGGAGCGTAGATTTAAGACTATGTTCAAATTTATAAAAGAAAAAGAATGGGATTATTTCCAGTGTCATATTATGGAAACAGACCGCATTAATCATTTTTACTGGACTGATATGGAAGAAAATAATGAGTATGCTGAGCCCTTCTATAAATTTTATAAAAAAATTGACGAGTATATTAAACAATTATTGGAAATATTAGATGATGAAATTGAATTAATTATACTATCAGATCACGGATTTTGCAGTATTAATAAAGAGGTAGAAGTAAATAAATGGCTGGAAGACAGGGGCTATTTGAAATATAGAGTTGAAGCTCCGGAATCAGTTGCTGACATGGCTGGAGAGAGTAAAGCATATAGCCTTTTACCGGGAAGGATATTTATTAATAGAAGTGGAAGAGAAGTGCTCGGGACAGTTGATGCCAGGGAATATTTTGATTTAAGGGAAGAGATTAAAGAGGGTTTCCTTGTATTAAAAGATGAAGACAGTGGTCAAAAGATTATTAAAGATGTATTTTTCCGGGAAGAGCTCTATAATGGTCCCTATCTGGAGCAGGCTGCTGATATTATAATTGTCCCAGAAGAAGGTTATGATTTAAAGGGTGGCGTTGGGCGAGAAAATTTGATGGAAAAGAGATTTATTCAGGGGATGCATACATATGATGATGCTTTTATTTATATGAAAAAAATTGGTGAAGAAGATAGTTTAAAAGAAATTGAAGAAATTAAAGATGTAAAAAAGATAATTATAGATAAATTCAGAGGGTGAAATCTGTGAAAATATTTATTATTCTTGCTAGTTATCTAATAGGCTCAATTTCTTTTGCAGGTATTATAGCCAGATTTAAGAAGATTGATTTAAAAGCAAATGGGACAAAAAATCCGGGCGCCACAAATGTTTACAGGATGATAGGCCCTTTTTATGGAATATTTACAGGTGTACTTGATTTTAGTAAGGGTTTTATCCCTACATATCTGGCAAAATATATATTTGAATTTGATTTTTCGCTGGTAATAATGATAGCATTAAGTATAATAGTTGGGCATAACTGGTCAATTTTCAATAATTTTGCTGGTGGGAGAGGTCTTGCAACAAGTATGGGTACATTAGCCGCAATTGAATTTTATCCAGCTTTGATTGCATTTATTATTGGAGGCAGTATATCCCTGTTTTTATTAAAATATTTTCACATAAAAATCAGGATACCATATATTGTATATCCAATCTATCTTTCATATGTATTTTTTTATCAGATGCAGAGCCTTCTCTTGTTTTATGGATTTGCTGTTATGGCTATAGCAATGTTAAGAGGATGGCAGGTAAGGAAGAGATATATTTAAGAAGAAAGGGGAGACGGTTTTTATGTCTGGAAGAGTGTTTGTTATCGGCATTGATGGTGGTGAATTATCACTTATTGATCCCTGGATTAAAGAAGGTAAATTACCGGTATTGAAAAAAATCAGAGAAAATGGCATAAATGGTCTTT
>CAZOON010000228.1:0-3469 GCA_964581445.1 uncultured Halanaerobiales bacterium
ATTTTATCACCATTTATTTACTAATACTTTTAATATATCCTTAAATTGTCTTCCTCTGTGAATAAAACCTGAGAAATTTCTTCCAGTAACCCTATGCTTAAACTGACATTCAATCTCTTTATAATTAATATTATTTTTATAAATATCAATATCTATACCTAATTCCAATCCAAAACCATCTGAAAAAGGTAAAATATAATTTAATATTTCTTTTGATATAGCCCTTTGTCCGGAAAGTGGGGCTTTTAAATAATTTCCTGTCTTGAATTTCAAAACCTTTTTAGCAAAATATCTTAATAAACCAAAACCACCACCATAAAAAGGAATTATCGCTATAGTCATATTTGTTTTTTGATTAATTAAAGGATTTACTAATTTTTCTGCTTCCTGAACACTTTTCCCAAGATCTGCATCAAGTAACAATAATATATCACCTTTTGCATATTTTAAACCTGTTTCCAGGGCCCTGGCTTTTCCCAATCTTACAGGATGATTTACTATAATTATATTATTATATTTTTTTAATTTATTTAAACTATCATCTTTAGAGCCATCATTTATCACTATAATTTCTTTTATCCATTCAAAATTTAAATTTTTTAATATATCATCGATATATTCACTTTCATTATAGACAGGTATTATTACTGAAACTTGAGCTACTTCCATTTTATTCACTCTCCAAAAATGCCAGCATTAAATAGATAAATTCGCCTCCTTTAGACACTATTAAATTCTTTTTAAACTTTTCTCTTAAAATATCTAGATACTTATTATCAAGTTTAAAATTCCAAACAATTATTTTATTATATTTATTCTTTTTTAATTCATTTAAATTATTTATATCACTAATAAATGTAAAACTCACTCCTAAATCTTCAAAATAATTTAATTCAAGCTCTTTATTTTCCTGAGTCACTATTAAGTAATTATTTCCTGATATTAAATTTTTAAAGCGATTTGAAAAAATACCTTCTTCTATTTTTTTATGCAGTTTTAATTTATTATTTAATGTACTTATTTCATTTTTAAAACTATTATTTTTTTCTCTTAAGCTCTCTATTTCATTACCAATATTTAGAATTATTTTTTTTTGTTCTTCCACTAAACCATCCTGACCAATAATACTTGAGCCAAGTAATATTCCTATACCAAGTGCAATAAAAATTACTGTAATTGTAAATAAATGATATTTAAAATCTATAATCATATTATTCCCTCTTAATTAATGTATTAGAAGAGTAATTTTGTAGATAAAAAGTTGAATTAATTGTTTAAGGGGTGTTGAGAAAAAAATTGTAATTATGACAGGTAATAAAAAAGCTAAAAATAAAGGAATAAAGTAAATATTCGATAAATTTACATGATATAATTTACTTACTCCCTTTGCATCAATTAATTTATTACCTATCTTCATTCTGGCCAAAAGAGTACTTCCCATTCCAGGTCTATCTTTTTCTAAAAAATCAATCATATTTGAATGTGTCCCCACAGCTGTTATCAATTCAGCTCCTTTTTCATAAGCCAATAACATCGCTATATCTTCACTTGTACCAGGAGCTGGAAAAATTATTGGATTAATATTCATTTTTTTTAATCTTTTTAACCCTGGTGCTCTGCCATCTGGATAAGCATGAACAATTAAAATACTATCTCTTTTAATCACCTTTTTCAAAGCATTATCTGAAATACTGTCCATATCACCTATTACAATATCTGGTATATATCCAAATTCCAGACAGGCATCTGCACCACCATCAACCGCTATAATAATAGGCTTCAAGTCTTTCACATAAGAAGAAATCACCCTTAAATCATCTTTATATTCAGCTCCCCTGACAACAATTAACACCTGTCTTTTATTAATATCTAGATTAATATCAGGAACTTTCAAATCCAAAATAAGTTCTTTTTCTTTTCTTGCATATAAAAGAGTATTTTCTATAAAATCATTTAATTCATTATTTAAATTGTATTTTGCTCTAATCATTTTCTTTTTTATATAATTTTGATCTATTTTTATACCAGTACTTATTAAATTACAATTTTTATATATTTTATTATCTTTAATTAATATATAATCACCTTCATTAATTTCATTATATAATATATCTTTGTTAAGAATATCTATAACTGTAATTCCAGCATTAATTAATAATTCAGGGCCTTTATTTAAATATCTTCCCGTTAAAGAACTATCAGTATTTATAACTGCTATTATATTTTTTTCTATTAGTGTTTTTGCTGCTATTTGATCTATATCCCTGTGATTTATGATACCAATTTCTCCAGCTTTTATTCTTTGAACCAGTTCTTTTGTCTTTTTATCAATAACAACACGGCCTTTTACCATCATCTACCCGGGGGGGTGTTTATAGTATATAACCCCTTTATAAAGAGCATACTGGTATTTTATACAAATTAGCTAACCATCATTTCTAATCTTAACTTGTCAGCTATTTTAGCTATAAATTGTGAATTAGTAGGTTTACCACTACTGGATGAAACAGTACTCCCAAAATAACTGTTTAAGGCATTAATATTGCCTCTATCCCATGCAACTTCAATAGCATGTCTGATAGCACGCTCAACTCTACTGGGGGTTGTATTAAAATTCTCTGCTACTGTAGGATATAATTCTTTAGTTACTGCACCTAATAATTCCACATCTTTTATAACAAGATCAATAGCCTCTCTAAGATAGAGATAACCTTTTATATGTGCAGGCACACCCAATTTATGCATTATCTCAGTAATCCTGACATTCAAATCAACACCCTTATTACCTGAATTTCCAGCTGAAAAAGCATAACCATTGCTGGAGCCACTAACAGGTGTCATCAATTGATTTATTCTATCAACCAGTTTATCCAGATCAAATGGTTTCATAATATAATAATTTGCTCCAAGTTCAACTACTTTTTTTGTTACCTCTTCCTGTCCAAAAGCTGTAAGAATGATAGTTTTAACTTCCTCACCAAGATTTAATTTATTCATCTCTTCCATTACTCCAATACCATCTAAATGAGGCATTATTAAATCTAAAACAAGTATATTCGCACTTTCTTTTTTCAGTAAATCAAGACCATCCAATCCATTATAAGCAACACCCACCACCTGAAAATTTTCCTGCTCATTTAAATATTCTTCTAATAATTGGCAAAATTCCTTATTATCATCCACCAATATTATTTTGACCTGTTTTTCCATATAATTTAACCCCCTTGATTTAACTTATAAATACATTCAATCATATATTTCAACATCATGTAATCAAATTCCTTTTTTTTACATGTTAAATTTTACATAAATAAAAAAAATATTAAAAAAGCCAGATTTTTACCTGGCTATTCTGGCTTTTTTATAAATATCTGTCTGTAATAACATCCATTCGGCAAATACCCCATATCCTCTACTTGGACTATTAATAAATACATGTGTAATAACACCAACAAAATTTCCGTTTTGA
>CAZOON010000229.1:0-3460 GCA_964581445.1 uncultured Halanaerobiales bacterium
AGGCTTTCAAACCACTTAATTGCAAATAAAATGAATTTATATTTTGGGATGAAGCTTTTATTAATTCCTTTATATCTTTAACTTTTTTATTATTAAGCTCTCCCAAAAATTTTATAGTAATATGCCATTTATACTGTTCAACCCACTTAAGATCCTCATCTATTCCTTTTTTTATTATTTCAAATTTAGATCTAAGTAGTCTTTTGCTTCTTTTTTTTAAATCTACTGCAATAAATAATCTCATAAATTATTTATCCTCTAAAAGGTCATTAAACATATTTCTGGCATCATTATGATCTGAATTAAGATGCAAAGTTTTTCTTAATTCAGCAATAGCTGCTTCTCTCATATTTAATTTATGATAAGCAATAGCGAGATGGTAATGGCCTTCTGGATATTTATCATTTTTTTCAATTGCTGTGGAATAACTTGCAATTGCTTTATAATAATTTTCCTGAACTATATATATATCACCCAATGCAATATATGCCAGGGCATAATTTTGATTGTATTTAATTGCCTCATCATAATAATAACTTGCCTTTGCATAATCCTCTCTATCTTGATAGATTTTACCTAAATAATAATAAGATTTATAATTATTTTTACTCTGTTTAATAACTTCATTAAATTCACTTTCAGCACCTTCTAAATTACCATAATGATAATATGCTAATGCAAGTCTATATCTAATAGCAGTAAAATCTTCATCTCTATTTTTAGCCTTTGATAAATACTCTACAGCCTGCTCATAGTTTTTTTGTTCAATTAAGATATTTGCTAGATTAAGATATGCTGAAATATTATCAGGATATAAAGAAAGAACTTTCTTATATATATCTTTAGATTTTTCAAATTGACCACTTTCTTGATAAAGTGAAGCCAGGCTCATATATTCTCCTTCTCCACCATTATCCTTTAATGAAATCTCCATTTCTCTGGCTGCAGCGCTAATATTACCCAGACCTCTGTAGGCATTTGCAAGATCATTATGAAATTCAGGGGAATTAATCCCAAACATATTTGCCTTTTCAAGTTGTTTTTTTGCTTCATTATAAAATGGACTATCAAATTGTCCCTTTTTATTAAGATAAACCTGACCTAGCTCCCAATATATCTTGCCAAATTCATAACCTTTATCTTTTAAAATACTAATATTTTCTTTTGCTGCCATTATATTGTCATCTTTAATATAGGATAATGTTTGATAATAAAGGGCGTCAATAATAAATTTGTCTTCATTGCTATTTATTATAATTTCAAATTCACTGCTTGATTTTTGAAAATTTCCACTATAATATTCTTTTAAGGCATCAATAAAATCCTCTTGATAATTAGAAGCCAACACAATACTATTAAAAATAAATAAAATCAGAAATAAGTAAAATACAATTTTTTTCATTATTTTTTTTCCTCCCTTTGATTTAAATAATTTAATATATAATTAAAAGCATATTGACTGCTCATCCATTGATTCCAATCTCTTCCACCACCTAATTTCAATTTATATACATAACTGTCATTTGAAGTAGATAAGGCTATATAAACAAGTCCTACAGACTTGCTTACTGTTCCTCCACCTGGACCTGCTATACCGGTAATAGATATTCCCAAATCAGTTTTTAGTAACTTTTTTACACCCCTTGCCATAGCAATAGCAGTCTCTTCACTTACAGCACCGTATTTTCGCAATATCTTGCTATTTACAGAAAGCACTTCTTCTTTAACTTTATTACTATAAGCAATTACCCCGCCCTTAAAATAGTATGAACTACCTGGGATAGAAGTAAATCGACTTCCAAGCAATCCTCCTGTACAGGATTCAGCAACAGAAATAGACATTTCTTTTTTTTCTAACAAATTACCAATAACCCGAGGAAAATCATCATTATCTGTTCCATATATATATTTACCTATTCTTGAGCTAAGTTCCTCTTCAGCATTATTAATATCTTCATTAATTTCATCCATATTTTTTCCACTTGCAGTTATTCTTATATTAACCTCACCTCTTCCTGCCAATAAAGCAAAAGTAGGATTACTTTGTTTTATTAATAGATCATGAATTTTGTTTTCAAGATCAGATTCTCCAATTCCAAATAAATGTAAGATCTTTGATTTTATATTTTTATCTTGAATATTCTTAAGTCTTGTCAATACCTCATTTTTAAACATATACTTCATTTCTTCAGGAACTCCTGGTAAAGAAATATATATATTTTTCCCATCATCAAGCCAAATTCCAGGGGCTGTTCCCCTATTATTACTTAAGGCTTCAGAACCTTCCGGAAAATACGCCTGTTTATAATTTGATTTAACCATCCGATAATTCTTATCTTTAAAATAATTTTCAATCTCAAGCTTATTATCACGATTCAAAATTAACTTTTTTTTACTCACTTCAGAAATTGCCTCTCTTGTCAAATCATCATCTGTTGGACCTAATCCCCCAGTAGTTATTAAAATATCTGATCTTTCACTGGCTATTTTTAAAACCTCTTTCATTCTTCTGAAATTATCTCCAGTTGTACTTATGTAATGAATATCAAAACCAACAGCTGTTAGCTCTTGAGCAATAAAATTTGCATTACTATCAATGATATCTCCTAATAATAATTCAGTGCCTATAGAAATAATTTCAGTAATCACAAAGCTATCTCCTTTCCTAAACAATAATAATTTAATAATATTATATCATATCTTATGATAAGCACAAAAAGGTTATATTTCTCAATTTAATAAATATAACCTTTTTGCATATTAATTTATTTTTATAATAATATTATAATCCAATCTGCAGATAATTTAAATAAACTAAAAGTATAAAATTAACTTATACTATATATAGACTCTTCATTTAATAACTTTCTCAGCTTATCACCGGAGAATTTTTCTGTTTTTTCTAAAACAGAAACAACATTTCTCAATATATTAATATTTTCTTTGATTAATCTTTCAACATTTGCTTCAATCTTAGAAATAATTTTGGACATTTCTTCATGTAATAATGTCTTTGGAACAGAATCAAACTCAACAACCCCTAAATCAGTCATGCCTGAATAAACCATTTGTTTAACTAATTCAATAGATTTTTCAAAATCATTTACTGCACCGGTACTTCTAGTTTTTAAAACTATATTTTCAGCAACAGCACCTGCTATACTTACTGCAATCTGATCTTTTAGATAATCTTCTGTCTGTAAATATTTATCTTCTTGTGGCTTTTGCCGTACATAACCGAGAGCCTTTCCCCTCGAAGTAATAGTAATATTGGAAACTGAGCCCGGCTTCAATAATTCACTTATTAATGCATGTCCACTTTCATGGATGGCAATTCTTTTAATTTCATCTTTAGCTGGCTTTCTATCAATCTTTTCACCCATCATAACTTTCTCTAAAGCATCAATAAAATATTTTTGCTTAATTGGATCTATATGAAGTTTATTAAAATGTTCATACA
>CAZOON010000230.1:0-3441 GCA_964581445.1 uncultured Halanaerobiales bacterium
GACCAGGTGGTAAAAAATAAGCGGGGTGATTAAATGAAAATACTTATTGTCGGTGGTGTGGCTGCAGGAACAAGTGCAGCTGCCAAGGCTCATCGTGTGAATCCAGATGCAGAAATTACCCTTATTGAAAAGGATACAGACATTTCTTATGCGGGTTGTGGCCTTCCTTATTATATATCACAGCTGGTAAAAAAGAGGAAAAGGGTAGTAATTAATACAGCAGAAAGATTTGCGGAAAAATATGATGTTGATGTATTAACTGAACATGAAGTATTATCTATAAATCCCAAAAATAAAACTTTAATTGTTAAGGATTTGAATAAAAATAAAGAAAAAAAAGAGCAATATGATAAATTGATTATATCTACCGGGGCTAAACCATTTGTGCCACCTATTGCGGGCATAGAGCTTAATAATATTATGCCATTAAGGACAGTTAATGATGCTGATAAGATAAAGGATATTATTAATAATAAAGGTATTAAAGATGCAGTAATAATAGGTGCTGGTTTAATTGGTCTTGAGATGGCAGAATCATTTGACCGACTTGGTATTAATGTAAGTGTTGTAGAAATGCAGGAACATGTATTACCCAATATCAGTAGTGATATGGCAGAGAAAGTTGAAGAACATTTAGAATCTAAAGGAGTAAATTTGATTTTAGGTGATGGTGTTCAAAAATTCCAGGGTCAAGATGAAATTGAGTCTGTAATTACCCAAAGTGGAGAAAAAATCAAAGCTGATTTAGTATTATTATCACTTGGCATTAGACCTGAAGTTGAGCTGGCTAAAAAAGCTGGTATTGAATTGGGAGAAACAGGTGCCATAAAAGTAAATGAAAAAATGGAGACATCTTTAGAAGATATTTATTCTGCTGGTGATTGTGCAGAAAGTGTTGATATATTGACAAATAAAGCTGTCTGGATTCCTCTGGGCTCTATTGCAAACAAACAGGGTAGGATTGCTGGAGAAAATGCTGCTGGAGGAGATTATTCTCATCGGGGGATTATGAAGACAGGGATTAGTAAAATATTTGATTATACAGTTGCTACAACAGGTTTGAGCAAAAAAGAGGCTGAAGAAAATGGATTTAATCCAATTGAAATAAGTTTTAAGGCGGCCAATCATGCTGGCTATTATCCTGATGTAAGCAAGCTGTATATAAAGGGTATTTTTGACAAAGAAGATGGCAAGATTTTAGGTGCTGAGGTGATTGGTGAAGCAGGTGCTGATAAAAGAATAGATGTTTTAAGTACTGCTATTTATAGTGGTTTAAAGGCAAAAGATTTATTCCAGATTGATTTAGCCTATGCTCCACCGTATTCATCACCAAAAGATCCTGTAGCTATACTTGGTATCTTAGCAGAAAAGAAACTGAAATAATTAAAACCTGCCTTCTGGCAGGTTTTTTTGATGTTTTGATTTTTTCTGATATAATATATATATACTATAGATTGGAGATGGTATTGTGGCAAGACCACCTAAAGAACGAAGGGTTGAATATATCCCTGAAATAAAATATTTTAAACCTGCTGGTGTACCTATGCGAGAAATAGATGATATTAATCTTACTATGGACGAAGTGGAAGCTATAAGGTTAAAGGATCTGGAAGGATTAACTCAGAAAGAATGCTCAGATAGGATGGAGATTTCTCGTCCTACTTTTCAACGAGTATTGATTGCTGCTCGTGCTAAGATTGCTAGAGCATTAATTGGAGGAAAAGCCATCAGGTTTCAGGGTGGAGATTATAGGCTTGCCAGTAAAAAATATCATTGTGATTCCTGTGGAAATACCTTTAATGCACCCTATCACTGGCGGGGTAGAGGTGGAAGAAGAAGGAACCAGGATATAAGCTGTCCTGAATGTGGTAATCCTCTTGATAACTTGAATAAGTAAATTTACTTTATAATATTGATAAAATATTTTTAATAGGTTATAATTTTTAAGGAAGGAGTGGATTAAAATGGGAAAAAAATCAAAGGCCTATGAAGCTAAAAATGCCTGGTTAGAAATGGCAGATGCTGAAATTGAAGAGATTTTTTTATTTAATGATGATTATGCAAGTTTTCTTGAAAAAAACAAAACAGAGAGGGAATTTGTAAAAAGTGCAGTTGATATGCTCGAGGAAAATGATTTTAAAAAACTTGAGGAACTTGATAGCCTTTCTGCAGGGGATAAAATATATAGTGTAAATAGAGAAAAAGAATTAATTGTTGCTGTTATTGGTAAAAAAGATTTAACTGAAGGTTTACATATAGTTGGGGCCCATATGGATTCTCCCAGGATTGATCTTAAGCCCAATCCTTTATATGAAGAAGCAGAGCTTGCTTTATTAAGCACACATTATTATGGAGGAATTAAAAAATATCAGTGGGTTACTATGCCACTTGCCTTACATGGTGTAGTTGTTAAAGAAGATGGTAAGAAAGTCGATGTAAATATTGGTGAAGACCCTGATGACCCGGTATTTTATATTAGTGACTTACTTCCACATCTGGGAAAAGACCAGATGCAAAAAAAGATGTCAGAAGCTATTAATGCCGAACAATTAAATATTATTATTGGCAGTATTCCTGGTAATAACAATGATGAAGTTGATGAAGGAGAAAAAGATAAGGTCAAAAGTGCAGTACTTAATATTTTAGAAGAGAAGTATAATATTACAGGCGAAGATTTTATTAGTGCTGACCTGGAAGCCGTACCGGCAACAGGAGTCAGAGATGTAGGTTTTGATAGAGGACTTCTAGCAGGATATGGCCATGATGACAGGGTATGTGGTTTTGCTGCCTTAATGGCTATTATTGAACAGGGGAGCCCAGAATATACTGCTGTGGCTTTGCTTGTAGATAAAGAAGAGATTGGAAGTATGGGTAGTACTGGAATGCAATCAAGATTTTTTGAAAACACAGTTGCTGAAATGGTTAATTTATCTTATGAAATTTATAATGACCTTTTATTACGAAAGGTTTTAGGTAATTCAGAGGCATTGTCTGCTGATGTGAATGCAGCTTTTGATCCTGATTTTGCTGATGTATATGCGAAATTAAATTCTGCATATCTAGGAAAAGGTCTTGTTTTAACTAAATATACAGGTGTACGGGGAAAGGCTGGTTCATCAGAGGCTACTGCTGAATTTGTTGCCAAAATAAGATCACTGTTTAATAAAAGTGGTGTAATCTGGCAGACCGGTGAGATTGGTAAAGTAGATAAAGGTGGTGGCGGTACAATTGCTCAATTTTTAGCAAATTACAGTATGGATGTGTTAGATTGTGGTCCGGCTGTGTTGTCAATGCATTCGCCTTTTGAGCTTGTTAGTAAGGTTGATGTCTATAATACTTATCTTGCTTATTCTGTCTTTATGGCAAAATAATAAAAAAAATATACCAAAATATTGGACCAAATGGTAAACTTTATCCCGGACTGGCAACAGACTGGGAGTT
>CAZOON010000231.1:0-3422 GCA_964581445.1 uncultured Halanaerobiales bacterium
CATCCAGCAGGTAAATCGGAAGTAGAAATCGAATAACTATCTTCCCCATTACCAGTATTTGTTACTGTAAAATCATAATATACAATACTATCATCTGGAGTATTTTTGCTAGCGGTTAATGGAGTAATCTCAATTCCAGCAACCTGTTTTACTGTGATAGTTACTACATTGGAATTAACAGTAGCTTTCTGATTACCATTAATATCTTCATAACTAACCTGAGCCTGATTTTCAATCACTGTTCCTGCCGGTGTCACAGCAAATACAGATGGCACTATTAATAATAAAAATAAAGCTACCAATATTAGACTACTGGTTTTAAATCTTAAATTTCTCATAATATTCTCCTCTCAATTTATTTTATTTTAACCTGAAAAGAAAGTTTCTTAATCATTACTGGCTCTATTTTATCTGTAACTTTCCATTCTAAATCTTTAACATTATTATTCATTACTAATTCTTTTTCACTTTCACCCCCAATTCTTACCTTTTACCATCAGGTTTAAGATATAATAATCCTTCATCACCCTCAGAACTAAGCTCCAAATATATAGCATTATCAGGTATATCAACTTTTAATTGAATATTATTTGCTGCTTCCATACCTATATTCATAAGAAAATATGTATAAGTTATAATATCACCTTTTTCAACTTCTGTTTTATCTGTAACCCCATATACCTGTAATTCAGGAAAAATATTATTATTAGCATCTTTTAAATTATGTATAAGATTATCAATTATAGTAATATCCCATGCTTTTACACTAATAAGATCAGCTTTCCAGACTACACTTTCCTTTTTAGCTTCTATCATATCAATAGTGTTTCCAATTTTAATTACTTTCTGCTCCTGTTTATTAATAGTTAAAAACTTAGAACTTAAATCTGTTTGGCTACTATAATTAAAAAAGGCTAAATAATTATAAATAACAGAATCATTTTTACCTGGTTCAGAAATAAGCAATGAATTATCAGTTTTATTGAAGTTTGAAGCAGGAATTAAATTATAGACTTCTAATTTATCAGAGAAACTGGAATTAGAATGTATTTTTACACTAAGTTCAAGATAATCTGAATTATTCACATTACTTAAGTTCTTAATTTTAAATAAATGACTGATAATAATTTGTTTATCATTTAATTGAAATTGACCCTGCCAGAGCCATTTATCCTGATCAGACTTAATTAGTTTTGATTTAATCTTATATATTTGATCAGTTTCAGTTTCTATAAAAGTTGTAAAATATGGTGTTTCATCAGAATTCATTTCGTCAATAACTGAAGTAAAACCAAATTGACCCATAATAGGTAAATAAGTTATTTCATTAACTTTACTCATATTTGCCTTTACATTAAATTTTTCAATAAAATTGCTTTCAACTAAAGCACCATTATTACTCTCCACTAACTGAGCTGGAAAAACAAGAACACTTATCAACATCAATAATATTAAACTATAAAATTTTTGTCTTTCAAAAAACATCATTACAACCCCTTTCTATACTCTAGTTTAAACAAAATAAAATTAAAAAAATATTATTAATTTATTTTAACTTCAAAACTTGTTTCTTTACTTTGTTCGGGTACAATTGTATCAAAAACCCATTTCAAAGCAATAATAGGTTTTGTTTCATTTTGATCAAAATTACCATTTTCCTCATGTTTAAAATAAACTTCTACCCCGGCATTTGAATTATCTGGACTAATACTATTTAATTGATAACTGGTGTTAGATGGTATTTGATCAACTACCACTACATTATTGGCCACAGAACTTCCTATATTTTCACAAACACTGTTATAAGTAATTATATCCTGAGGAAAAACATGATTAACATCAGAACTTTTTCTTATCGTGATTTGAGGAGAATCAACTACTGTATTAGCCTCTCTATTTATCTGAGTTCTTTGATAGAGACTGGCATCAAACCTTATAATAGCAATATTATTGACCTGAATTTGATTTATAATATCAGGGGCAATTTTTAAACTAAAGCTAATATCTGATTGAGTATCTGGATTTAAATCTCCAACAATAAGACCATCTTTTAGAGCTGACTGACCATTTAAATCTGGCTGGTGAATACCATCACTATATGTACTCTCCGTTACATATAATGTTTCTGGTGGAAAAATGTCTTCAACTATAACATTTTCAGCAGTATAATTACCTGAATTAATAACTCCTATCGTGTAATCTAACTGTTCTCCAGGCAAAGCATTTTCACTGTTGACTTCTTTAAAACTTGTTTCCAGAACAGGGGTCTTCAAAGTAAATGTATCTTTAAGGTTATACTCCCCTGGATTACGAGGATTTTCAACATAAATCTTATATACTCCTGGTTTATTACCATATTCTATAATCCAGGTCAAATTAATTGGAATAATCCCGTCCAGACCTACAGCAACCGAATCATCCCACACCACTTCTGTATCAGAATTTTCTATCCTGAGACTAAGCCCACCTGTATAATAATTTGAAGAGCCAACTGGCCAGCCTTCACCTATTACTTCTAATTGTTCATTTATATACCATAATCCATAATCATCTAAATTAACAATATGACGTGAATCTCTTAATATACCATAATTTCCATCTAAACTCACAGAAGGTGAATCATCATAAAAACTATATAAATCAATACTGTTCGTTTGCCCAACCAGGTCTTTATTAATATTTTGAGCACTGGCTCCACTACCAGTAGCAAATTTCAAAACTGTATTTTCCGTAACAGGAGGTGGGTCACTATAATTTTGACGGGATAACCAGTTGAGTGGCACTTTTGTTTCCAGATAATAATCAGGGTCACCATCAACCCAGAGTGAACTATTGTCAGTAATTTGCTTGACTCTTACCATACTATTAATTAGATAAATATAGTCTCCATCAATATAAGGGACTTCAGTAGCAGTAATACTATATCCTGTTTCCCCATCCATTTTATTATCCTGATCTAAATTATATTCTGTATGTAGTGTATCAGAACCGCCAGTTCCATCAATAGAAATTGAATAATCTGCATAATTATCACCTGTAACTTCTACTAAAACATTCCAGCCATAAGGTAATAACTGTTCTGGATTACCCTTCTTATATTTAACAGGATCTCCATTTAATACACTTCTAAAAAATAAATACTCTTCATCAAAATACCAGTAAGCTGATGCTATAGAATCACTCACATAATCTAAATAATCTGCATTAACATCTCCTGTTGAATCATTAATATTTTCCCAATCACTATTTATAAAAGGAATCCAATCATTTTCCTGAGGCCATATTGCCAGAGAATAATCACAAAAATATAATATTATCAAAACAACAATTCCTATAATCATAAAATATTTTCTAATATATGACCTCATAGTTGCAATCACCTCTTTTTTAATGTTAATGGTCATCTGTCATCTTTTGTCCAA
>CAZOON010000232.1:0-3419 GCA_964581445.1 uncultured Halanaerobiales bacterium
GCCTTAATATCATCTGCATTATTTTTATTAATAACATTTTGTACTGCAGCCGGAATTAATACATCACAATTCAAATCAAATAATTCATCATTTGAAATATTTTTAGCACCGGTGAAATTTTCAAGATATTTATTTTCCTTCATATACTCTTTTAACGCTTTTATATCTATGCCATCTTCAAAATATAAGCCACCTTTAATATCACTTACGGCCGTAATAGTAAATCCTTCTTCATATAATAACTCAGCAATAGTTGCCCCAACCTGACCAAAACCCTGAATTACTACTTCAGTTCCTTCTGTTTGTATTCCATTATCTTTAAAAGACTCCATAGCAACATAGAAAATACCCTGACCTGTAGCCTCAGCACTGCCAAGAGTACCTCCCATACTATATGGTTTATCATTAATTGCTGGAGGATTATGTTCACCAGTAATCTGTTCATATTCATCAAGCATCCAGGATTGAGTTCTATAATCAGTACCAATATCAGCACCAGGTATATCTGTACGGGGACCCTTTGGTTTTAAATTACGAATAAAACCCCTTGTTAATCTTTCCAGCTCCCAGTCACTTAATTTAGAAGGATCAACTTTGATTCCTCCTTTTCCTCCGCCAGCTGGAACACCTGATACTGCATGCTTTATAGTCATAAATAAAGCCAGTGCTTTTACTTCATCAAGGGTTAAGTCCGGTACATACCTTGTTCCATCTCTGGTAGGTCCTATGGCATCAGTATATTGTACACGGTAGGCAGTAAATAGCTCAAAATCACCATTATCTTTTTTTAGAGGTATTGAAAAATCAGTAATCCTTTTTGGTCTTGATAATAATTCCATTACTTTTTCATCTATACCGGCCTTTTCACCGGCAATTTCAAGATCATTTAGTGCCGTTTGAAACACATTATCTTCCATTTCATATTCCTCCTTAATTTACTACGATTAAATACCTACATTATTAATTTATATATCCTCTAAGGTTGAGGTATTGATAGATCTTTTTTGTAATCATTCATTACGATATCATAATCACTGCGCTCTATCCATTCCATTATAATCTGGGCAATCTTTACCCTCATTTTAGCAAGGTTATCTAAGTAATCAGGATTCTGTGAATCTACCCAGGTATTATATAGCTCTCCTTCAGATGGGCCTGGCTCTATCTTAAAATATACCGGGGCTGCTATCCTTGCTATATCTGCTGCCTCATCATATCTCTGAAATCCACCCATGGATTCTACTAAACTCATATATACATCAAGTGGTACCTTTACCCCACCCTGTCTTATTGATGAAAGCATAGGTAAGGTCATGTCTGCCAGAGGATTAAAACTATCTGCTCCCAGTTTTTCTAGCATTTTACCAGCTACTGCTGTTCCATGTCCGGCAAATACTGACACCTTGAATTTTACATCCTGAGGTATTATTCCCTCATCTCTCATATCATTTAATAATGTTAAGGCTGCCTCATCTGTTATTAAAAATCCTCTTATCCCGGCCTCTATACATCTATCTATGTTCTGTAAGTATCTGTATAACATATCATGGCCTCTTAATCTCATACCACTTACTATTCCTTCTTCTCCTGCTGTGTACTGTCTACCAGTATCCCAGGTCCTGCTGGCTACAGGGTTTACCAGTAATTCTAAATTATTATCTGCACCTATCTGGGCAAAGTATTTTAATTCCTGGTCATCTAACATGGTGGCTCCTCTAACTATTGATATTACTCTGTGTACTGTTACCCCTCTTTTATCTGCTTCTTTTACCATTGATTCCAGGTTAGATGCTGATTCTATTCCTGATATCTCTATCCTGGCATGTGCTCCACCATCAAATCTTAATTCTGAGTCAGGCATATCATACCTTTCCCTTAGTGAATAATCAGTTTTGTTTTCTACAAAGTTTTTCATCTCTTTAAATGACATTTTTGTTTCCTCCTTTTATGTTTTAAGTAAAATTTTAATTTTTCCTTTATCCCAATAATATTAATATCCAGATATTTCACAGTTTACTTCACTCACAGAAAAAGTCTTTTCCCCACTTTTAGCCTCCGAAAAAGAAGCAAGAAAATTAATAAATATAAAGCTCAAGACTAAAAAGTAATTTTCTTAAACATCTTCTTTTTCTCGGCAATAAGTGGGGACTTTTTAATGTTCCTTCAGCAAACTGCAAAATACATAGTTCTCAATCTTATGTGTTTTAAGTAATAAATAAATTTTTACTCAAATTCAGCAAAGAGTTTTTCAAAATCTTCTTTGCTGTCCTGGATGTGATAGACGTGTTTATCTTCAGGGAATTTTTCGTTTTTAACATCATCTACATATAATCCCTGGGCTTTAAACCCTCCAAGCACTCCTGAACTCTGGGGTGTTAATCCAATATGTGCAAAGACTACTATACCTGCATCTGTAATAGCCCTGATTCTGCTTGCTACCCTTCTGCCACCTTCAAGTTTTACAGCATCCATGTCAGCCTCTTTTAAAAATCTAACTGCATTTTTTACTGCATCTTCATCAGAAACCTGATAGGAACCAAAGGGCATATCTCCAATACAGAAGATATTTGCTGCACCCCTCCTTACATCCTGGGAATGGGCAATACAGTCATCCATTGTTACCGGTACTGTACCTTTATAACCTTTTACAACCATGCCCAGTGAATCACCTACTAAAATCATATCCATGCCTGCTTTTTCTACAAATTGGGCTGTTGGAAAATCATAGGCTGTTATCCACGCTACTTTTTCTTCTTTTTCTTTCATCTCCATAAAATCCAGTATAGACTTCTTTTTTGCCAACTATATCATTCCTTTCTTTATTATTAATTCCGGCTCTAATTTAAACATTAAATTTAATAAAAATGCAGTGCTAATTTCATATTTGTCGTTTGTCGACAATTATGACTATAATATTATTCTATATTAAATTGAAAATTCCTGCTTGAAATTAGATTTTTTTTTATTTTTTTAGAAAAAAATAAAAAATTGAAGAGAAATAGAAATGACTATCCAGCCATGTTTAATGACAATTGATAGCCATTTTTAAAAAAATATATTACTGACTTCTTCTTAATTTAGGATCCAGGTTATCCCTTAAAGCCTCACCAAAAAGTGTAAATCCAAGTGTGGCAAATATTAATGCTATTGCTCCAAAAATTACAATCCATGGAGATGTACGAATATATGAATAACCTGTTTTCAATATTGTACCCCAACTAGGAGTTGGAGGAGGTGTTCCCAGACCAATAAAACTTAATACCGCTTCAAAGGTGATAACTACAGGAATGTCCATGGCAGCCTGAATAAAAACAGTGCCAATTACATTTGGTAAAATATGTTTATACATTATAATAAATGTAGAGGCCCCGATTGCATTTGCTGCAATTACATATTCCTTTTCTTTAACTCGAAGCGTT
>CAZOON010000233.1:0-3419 GCA_964581445.1 uncultured Halanaerobiales bacterium
TTAATATCGGAAATAAGTAATATTGGTGAAAAAATCATAAAAAAATTATAATAGGGAGTGAATGAATTTATTTTAATATCTAATAACGGTAGCTTTTTGCTACCGTTATTATGTTTCGGGGCAATTAATTAAATTTACAATAACAATAAAAAAATTGATATTACTTAAATGTGAATCAAACGCTTTACAAAATAATATATATTAATATTTACTTGATAAAATAATAAAAATATCGTATAATTTAACTATGTAAAAATATGGAGGTGTTGTAGTGATTTATCAAATTAATACAAGTACTAAGGAAAAAATTGTATCTTCAATTAAAAATGGATGATATAGCAAATTATATTGCAAGTTCATTTAAATCAGATAATAATTTCAAAATTATTAAATTTTCACGTGGTTCATACAAATTACCTTTGTTATATAATAAAAAAAAATGTAATATATTCATTTATGAGCTTAAGTAAATTTAAGGAATTAATGGAAAGGAAAGATTATTCACATATACATTATTTTGACGTATTTGTAACTTTGAATAAAAAATTACCAATTAATAAAAAGCAGTTAGCTCTTTTTGATAATTTTCATGAACCGAATAAACAGAAAATAAATAATGTTAAAAGTCAATTGATACAAATGATTGGCAGAGAACCAAAAAAATATATTACAATAGTTTTTGATATAGATGGATTTAGACTATTAAATGTTGAAGCTGTTTTAACCTCTGAATATTTAGAGATAGCTTATAAAGAAGATTGGAGCGACTTCGTTGAAATTGATTATAATGAACTTATATATGAAGATGAAGAGGAATTGGACGATTCAGATGAGTTGCCAATTTCAATTAAAACCCATATTACAAGAAATGATGATATAACTGAAGAGCATATTACACCTAAAGTGAGTGAAAAAGAGAATAAATTTTAAAGATAGATACTGGAGGCACAAGTAATGAATTTTAACGGTGAAAGGTTAAGAAATGCTAGAATATATAGAAATATGACAATCAGTGAATTAGCTAATAAAATAAGTGTGACAAAGCAAGCTGTATCACAGTATGAGAAAGGAATAATTTCGCCAAAACCAGAAGTTTTATTTCAGTTAGTATCTGTTTTAGATTTTCCTCTTGCTTATTTTAAGGAGAAAGAAAAGGTAATTATCAGAATTGAAAATACTTTTTTTAGGGCGTTGTTAAGCACAAAAAAATTAGATTTAGCCACACAAAAAGTTAAAACAGAGATTATTGTAAGAATATATAATTTTCTAAATAGATACCTTGATTTACCACAATTAGATCTACCAAATATAGAGGAAACTGGGGTAAATGATATAGAAGAGGTTGCAAGTGTGGTAAGAAGTTATTGGATGCTAGATGAAAATCCGATATCGAATATGGTATGTTTATTAGAGAAAAAAGGTATTATTGTATCTTCTCTAGCAACTGATTCACAAAAAATTGATGCTTTTACTCAAATTCATACTACAAATAATAAACAGCAGTATTGTATTGTGTTAGGTAATGATAAACAATCAATGGTAAGAAGGGCTTTTGATGCTGCCCATGAACTGGGACATGTCATGTTACACAAGAAATTAATAAGTGTAACTGATTTGTCTAAAGAGGAGTTTAAGAAAATGGAAAGTGAAGCAAACCAATTTGCTGCTTCATTTTTATTGCCTAGGAACGCTTTCTACTCTGATTTAGATAATCCAACTAAGCTTGATTCATACTTACCATTAAAGAAAAAATGGAGAGTATCAATTGCTGCTATGGTAATGAGAGCTAAACAATTAGGGAGGATCAATTCCCAACAATATCAGAACTTAATGAAACAAATATCTTATAGAAAATGGAGAAAAAAAGAGCCATATGATGACATCTGGAAAATTCAACGGCCTCAGTTATTTAAAAAAGCTATTAAAATATTAATAGAAAACAATGTTTTGACTGGTAGTCAAATAGTTATGGAACTTTCAAAAGATCAAATTACTATTAAACCAGAAGAAATAGAAAACTTGCTGGATCTAGAGCCGGGGACATTAAAAAAAGATAAATCAACAGAGGATAAAGGTTTAGTACTAAATTTGAAAAGAGAATAAATTAAAAATATTAAGGATATGGACTTATACTTAAAAAAATATGTTTTGTCGTCGCCGCCTACTCGACGTCCAAAAGTCCACAAAAACCTGATATTAAATAGTAAAACCGGCAGCTCACACTGCCGGTTAATTCTTTCTTATATTTACTGTTATGTAATACAATTTGGTATCAGTTGGTACTTTAGGCATAAAAATGGTGCCGAGGGCGGGATTCGAACCCGCACAAGCACATTGGCCCACTAGCCCCTCAAGCTAGCGCGTCTGCCAATTCCGCCACCTCGGCAACGTAATAATTATTATATCACAAATATTTTTGCTGTCAATAAAATTGAAAATAAAAATTTTATAAAGCAGGATTTTTTTTATAGATATAGAAATATGAATCAGAGTGATAAGGGAAGGTGATATTTTTTATGGATAAAAAGACCAAGATGTGGGTTGGTATGATTATTGCTGTTATTTTATTACTTGGAGGTTTTTATCTTTATTTTTTTTATCCTGAAACAATTCCTGGTCTGGCCAGTATTGATTCAGAATTAAAGGAAGATGTTAATATACTTCTAATAGGTATGGATGATATGAAAAATGTTGAAAAAGGCAAAGTACAGGCTGATTCAATTATGTTAATTGAATTAAAGCCAAATGTTAATAATATAGTTTTTAATAGTTTGTACTCAAATACTATATATAATGAAAAGATGTTAAAGAATTATTCTCATGTTCAATTACAAAAAATTGTCAGTGAAATTAGTAATAAAGAAATAGATTATTATTTTAAAATATCCTATAATGGTTTTATAGATATTGTAGATCAACTTGATGGTATTGAAATTATACTTGAAGAAAAAATGAATATACCAGAGTTAAAACTTTCTTTGCAAAAAGGGTCAAATGAATTAAATGGAGAAGAGACTCTTAACTATGCACGTTGGTATAATTATAAAGATGAAGAGGATAGATTGAAAAGACATATTAAAGTTGCAAAAGCACTTGTTGATAAAGCCTTTAATAAAGAAACGGTATTTAATATTCCAAAGACCTTTTCAACACTTATAGAAACATATAAAAACATAGAAACAAATATGGATATTGACTTTGTTAGAAAAGTTATTAAATTAATCCAAAGCAGAGAAAATATTAAATTCAAGTATAACATTAGCCCTTTAAATTAATTATATTTGGCAGGAGTAGAATAGTGAAGTATTATGTAGTATATTAGCTTTAAAAGAACATTATATCAGATAAATGTATATAATTGTTTTTGACTTAATCAGCTCTATTGTGTATACTAATCTATGCTGAAAGCAAAAACACTT
>CAZOON010000234.1:0-1303 GCA_964581445.1 uncultured Halanaerobiales bacterium
ACCCAGGGTTCCAAGTCCTACAACAGACATACCCATAACAGCTCCACCAGAAAAGGCTACATCAAGGGCCTTATTAAGACTGGTCCTTGCAGCATGAGTGGTCCTGGAATTTGTATCTGTAGCAATCTGCATTCCTATAAAACCCGCTAATCCAGAAAATACTGTACCTAAAATAAAAGAAACTGCAGTCTGCCATCCAAGTGTAGGTACTAAAGCCATAACAATAGCAACAATAATAGCAAAAATAAATAATATCCTGTACTCTCTTCCCAGAAAAGCCATAGCACCTTCATTAATGGCTTCAGAGAGTTCAATCATCTTTTCATTGCCCTTGCCAGCTTTTTTCAATTTACTGCTAAGATAAAGAGCAAATAGCAGGGCCAGTATACCTGCTAGTGGTGTATAAAAATTCATCTATAAATCCTCCTTATTATCTTTTTAAAATATTGCCAGGATTAGAGACGTAATCATAAATAAAATCGCTGCAATAGTTGTTATTTTACTTAATTTTGCATCAAGACCCTTACTTTTTCCAAATAAGGTGGTAGCTCCACCATCTATAACTCCTGAAAGGCCAGCGCTCTTCCCGGATTGAAGTAATACCCCTGCTATTACGGCAATAGCGAAAATCAGATGAATAATCTTTAGTATTAACATTTTAATATTCCCCCCCTGGTCTTCTAATAATCATCTTTAAACATTTTAACATACCTTACTAAAAAAAACAATATTATTAATATATATTAGTGTTCTATTTTAATAATATATACTTTATAAAAAAGAGGAACAATAATAGCTTATAATAAATTATAAATTTTTATTGTTCCTCAAATATTTATTTTTTTATGTTATAAAAAGCATCCATCCCTGCATATTGGGCGGTTGAGCCCAGGACTTCTTCTATTCTTAATAATTGATTATATTTAGCTACCCTTTCCGAACGGGCGGGGGCACCTGTTTTTATTTGTCCCGCATTGCTTCCTACAACCAGGTCAGAAATGGTAACATCTTCGGTTTCACCAGAGCGATGGGAAACAACAGCTGTAAAGCCTGCCTTTTTTGCCATTTCTATAGTATTTAGAGTCTCAGTTAAGGTTCCTATCTGGTTAACCTTAATTAAAATAGAATTACTACTCTTTTCCTTAATACCACGGGATAATCTTTCTGTATTTGTAACATAAAGATCATCACCAACTATCTGTAAACTCTCACCCATTTCCGCTGTAAACTTAGCCCAGCCGGCCCAGTCATCCTCTGCCAGACCATCTTCTATTGATATAATCGGGTATTTTTCAACTAAATT
>CAZOON010000234.1:1403-3412 GCA_964581445.1 uncultured Halanaerobiales bacterium
CATCCTCTGCCAGACCATCTTCTATTGATATAATCGGGTATTTTTCAACTAAATTCTTGTAATATTTAATAATACCATCAGTATCAAGTTCTTCTCCTTCACCTGTTAAAATATATTTGCCATCACTATATATCTCTGTAGCAGCTGCATCCAGGGCTATCATAACATCTTCACCTGCTACATAATTTGCTTTTTCAATGGCATCCAGAATATATTTTATTGCCTCTTCATTGGAATTAAGGTCAGGGGCAAAACCACCCTCATCACCAATAGCCGTATTCAAAGCTTTTTCAGCAAGAACAGCTTTTAGACTATGATAAACTTCTACACCAACTCGCAAAGCCTCAGCAAAACTAAAGGCTGAAACTGGCATAATCATAAATTCCTGAATATCAACATTATTATCTGCATGTTTTCCACCATTAAGTATATTCATCATTGGTACTGGAAGGATGTGACTATTAAAACCTCCCAGATAATGGAATAAATAATTATCTGTTGATCTGGCAGCAGCTCTGGCAACAGCAAGAGAAACCCCAAGAATTGCATTTGCTCCAAGGTTAGCCTTATTCTCAGTACCGTCAAGTTCAATCATTAAATTATCAATAGCCACCTGTTCCCTTGCATCATAATCTATTAATTCCGGTCCGATTATATTATTAACATTAGCTACTGCATTTCTAACCCCTTTACCAAGAAATCTTTCTTCGTCATCATCTCTCAATTCCACTGCTTCATAGGCACCGGTTGAAGCACCAGAAGGTATTGCTGCCCTTCCCATTATTCCATCTTCCAGTATAACATCCACCTCAACGGTAGGGTTACCCCTTGAATCGAGGATTTCCCGGGCATAAATATCTGAAATTATTGTACTGGACATCTCATTCCTCCTCCTTAATTAATAATGTGGAACCTGTCATTTCCTCAGGTTTATTGATATTCAATAAATCAAGCATTGTTGGAGCAATATCAGCCAACTTACCAGACCGTAAAATAAATCCTTCTGGCCCTCCGATATATATAATTGGTACTAAATTTGTAGTATGGGCCGTAAAAGGTTCACCATTATCATCTATCATTTTTTCACTATTTCCATGGTCAGCAGTTAACAAAATCTGACCACCTTTATCTAAAATAGCTGGAATCAATCTGCCCAGTGAATTATCTACGGCTTCAATAGCACTGATGGCTGCATCTAAAATACCAGTATGTCCCACCATATCAGGATTAGCATAATTTAATATAATTACATCATATTTTTCATCATTAACTAAACCCAGCAGGGTTTCAGTTACCTTATAGGCACTCATTTCTGGCTGCATATCATATGTAGCCACTTTAGGTGAAGGAATCAGCTTTCGTTCCTCTCCGGGATAAGGTTCTTCAATACCACCATTAAAGAAAAAGGTGACATGGGCATATTTTTCTGTTTCAGCTATCCTGAGTTGTCTTATATTATTTTTACTCAATACTTCTCCCAGGCTGTTTTTTATATCCATGGGTTTAAAAGCAACAGGAAGGTTAAATCCTTGATCATATTCTGTCATACAGACAAAATATATTTTATCTGTACTAATTTCTTTCCGTTTAAATTTTTTAAACTCATCAATTGCCAGAGCCCTGGTAATCTGTCTTGCCCTATCTGCCCGAAAATTAAAAAATAATATACCATCATTATTCTTCACAATACCTTCACTATTTATTACAGTTGGGATAAAAAACTCATCATTAATCCCTTCTTCATAAGATGATTCAATAGCATCCAATACATTATCTGATTGTAAACCTTCTGCAGAAACCATTGCCTTATAAGCCTTTTCTGTCCTTTCCCATCTATTATCTCTATCCATCGTATAATAACGACCACTTATACTTGCTATATCTATATTATCATCTTCAGCAATTTCTGCTGCCAATTGTTTTAAATATTTTTTCCCACTTTTGGGAGGGGTATCCCTCCCATCCAATATAGCATGTATATATATATTCTCTATATCCTCTTTTCGGGC
>CAZOON010000235.1:0-3396 GCA_964581445.1 uncultured Halanaerobiales bacterium
GCGTAAACATTATTTGATTGGCAAAACCTACAGCTGAAAGCCCTTCAGTTCCAATAATACGACTTATCATTAAGGTATCAGCCAGACCCAATAAAGTATTTAAACTCATTTCAAGGATAGCTGGTAATGCCAGAATAAAAATTTTGCTTAATCTTATTTCTTGTTTTTTACTTAAAATAGATGTCATGGATTGATACCCTCTTTTAAAATATTATGAATATTTATGTATTTAAACATTACTATCATATCATAAAAATAAATGGGTATAAAGCTTTTTATTAAAGGAATAATAATAAGGTATTCAGGAGTGAAAAGTATGGAAAATAAAAATATTGAAGATAAAATATTGAGTAAACTTGATGAAATTGCTGAGCGTATAAATGGTATAAGTCTGGCAGAATATAAAAAAATGATTGAATCACCTCGCAGGATGATTTTAATCAATTTTATATCTGGTCTGGCCAGAGGTCTTGGAATTGCTATCGGAGCAACAGTATTAGCTGCTATATTTTTAATATTTTTGTTTAAAATTGCCCAATTGAATCTTCCGATTATTGGAGCCTTTATTGCCAGAATTGTTAAGATAGTTCAGACCTATTTATAGTGTCAGGGTTATAGAAAGGCAGTTGAGATGGAAAAGAAAAAGATTAATTATTTTAAAAATATATTATTAAAGATGAAAAATGATTTGCAAAATGAGATTGATAGTTTTGCTAATGAAGAGGGACAAAGTTTAAAGGATTCAAGTAGTGAATTGTCAAGCTATGATAATCATCTGGCTGATCAGGGTTCAGAGACCTATGAGCGCGAAAAAGATATGGGCTTACGGGATAATACATTGTCCTTATTAAATCAGGTAGATAGTTCACTGGAAAAAATAGAGTCTGGTAATTTTGGTATATGTAAAGAGTGTGGTAAAAAAATAGATATTGAAAGATTAAAGGTTATACCTTATACTGATTTATGCAGGGAATGTAGTAAAAATACTGCTTTATATCAGGGAAGACCTGTTGAGGAAGACCTTTTGAAAAAAAAATTTAAGACAACATTTCCATGATGAATATGACTATAATGTAGAAAATGCCTGGCAGGATGTATCTAGATATGGTACATCTGATAATGAACAGTAGTTTTTTACTAGCAAAAAAAAGAGCTAAAAAGGAGAAAAAATATGGCATATATTATTATGTTTTTAATAATAATTCTGGATCAGGTAATAAAAAATATAATTTTAAACAATTTCTATTTTGGCCAATCGCTTGCAGTTATTAATAATATTTTTCATATTACCTATGTTCAAAATACAGGGGCTGCTTTTGGAATTTTAAAAAATCATTCCTTATTTTTTATTATAATTACTATAGTAATTATATCAGCTATAATATTCATGTTACATAAATCTTTTAAAGGAAATATTTATTTAAATATTTATTTTGGACTTATTCTTGGAGGGGCAATGGGAAATTTAATAGATAGAATCAGGTTAGGATATGTAGTTGATTATCTTGATTTTCGCATATGGCCTGTCTTTAATCTGGCAGATTCTTTTATAGTAATTGGGTCAATATTTATAATGTTTTATATGTTTTTTTCAGGAGCTGAATTATAATATGTCAGTAGATAATAGAAATATTATATATAATATAAGCAAAGAAAATGAAGGTATGAGAATAGATAAATATCTTGCTGAAAAATATGGAGACTTTTCTCGTTCATATATACAAAAATTAATTGACGAAAAAAATGTGACAGTTAATAAAAATACTATTAAAAGAAGCTATAAATTGATTTCAAATGATGAGATTAAACTTATTATTCCTGAGCCGGAAGAAGCAAAAATTGAAGCAGTAGAGATGAAATTTGATATTATTTATGAAGATAAAGATTTAATTGTTATAAATAAGGCTCCTGGAAGGGTGATTCATCCTTCAAAAGGACATTTTGGTGATACAGTAGTTAATGGATTACTCAACTATACTGAAAATTTATCTGGTATTAAAGGTGTAAAGCGTCCGGGTATTGTTCATAGACTTGATAAAGATACCTCTGGTGTACTTCTAATTGCTAAAAATGATAAGACTCATCGCTTTCTGGCTAAAGAATTTAAAAAAAGAAATACTAAAAAGATATATCGAGCCTTACTTTGTGGTCAATTACCTTATAATAAAGGGAAGATTGATGCACCTATAGGTAGAGATAAATTCAATAGAAAGAGGATGGCAGTAAAAAAAGATAATAGCAAGAAGGCAATTACAATCTTTAAGGTTTTAGAAAGGTATGATGATTATACATATGTGGAAATTGAATTAAAAACAGGCAGAACACATCAAATAAGGGTTCACTTTTCTTATCTTGGTAATCCAGTTTTGGGGGATGAAAAATACGGGGGGGATTCTTCAGGATACATAACAGTTAAAAGACAGCTCTTACATGCTTATAAATTGGGTTTTAATCATCCTGGGAAAAATAAGTTTATGAAGTTTACTGCACCTTTACCAGATGATTTTTTAAAGGTTTTAGAAAAAATGAAATAGTGCAGAAATGATTTTCTGCACTTTTATTTATCATATAATTATCTTAAATCTTTATAGCATAAATACCAGTCAATACAGCTATACCCGGATTTGTTTTCCTCCTGTGCTTAGTTTATATATTATAATATGGATGAACAAAATAATCGTGAGATGTAAAATTTGACTTATAAGTTTATTTAATGTATAATACCTTTAATTTAAATACTTATAAATCATAAATACTATGAACAGGGAAAGTAATCAAGTTTTTTTATTGCAGCGAGCCAGGGAATAGTGTGAGCCTGGTAATAATTAATTTGCTGAAGTTCCCCTGGGAGTTATGAGTTGAATTATAGTAGACTTTATCGGTAGTCAACCGTTATATTGACAGGTTATTGGATAATTAATGTATTTTATTATTCTGTAATTGTAAAGTGGATTTTGTATCAATCAGGATGGTACCACGGGCAGATATCTCGTTCCTATTTAGGGGCGGGATTTTTTAATTTTACGGAAATTTTTTTAAAAAAGGGGAGATTAAAAATGATAGTAGTTATGGAAACTAAAGCAAAGGCAAGGGAAATTATTGAAGTAAAAGAAAGAATTAAAGAGATGGGTTATGATATTCATCCTATTGAAGGGGTGAATAAAACCATAATTGGAATTATAGGAAATATTAACAGGGAAGAATTGATAGATTCACTCGGGGCCTATCCAAATATTGAAAAGATTGTTCCTATACAGGAGCCCTATAAACTTGCAGGAAAAACATTTAAAAATGAGGCCTCAATAATAAAAGTTGATGAAGATGTTTTAATTGGATGTGAAGAGATAGTAATGATGGCTGGACCATGCTCGGTAGAGGGAGAAGAACAGATTATTA
>CAZOON010000236.1:0-3355 GCA_964581445.1 uncultured Halanaerobiales bacterium
GTGAGTTTATATTAACAGCTAAATTACCACTTGGTACTTCACTGGAAGAGACCAATAAAGTTGCACGGCAGGTTGAAGATGAGATTTTAAAATTAGAGGAATTAGATTCTTTTCTTACTACAGTTGGTCAATCTGATAGCATATCTGGTGGGACCAGTGCTGAAACGGCCAGTTTTCAGCTGCGTTTAAAAAGTGCTGAAATTAGAGAGCGCTCAACAGATGAAGTAATGGAGTCTTTAAGAAAAAATATTAATATACCCGATACAGATATTAGCCTCGAAGCACAGAGTATGGCAGCAGGTGGGATGATGGGAGGTAGTCCCATTTCTATTACTATTAAAGGTGATGACCTTGAGGTCCTGGAGAGGCTTGCTATTAAAGTAAAAGAACAGATGTCAGGAATAAATGGTGTTAGAGAGATTAAAGATACAATTTCAGAAGGTAGACCTGAATTACATGTTAATGTTAATAGGGCTATGGCTGCACAATTTGGTCTAAGAATAAATCAAATAGGTTCAAGTATTAAAACTGCCGTTAAAGGACAGACGGTAACAAGATATGAAATAAATGGAGAAGAATATGATCTTACAATAAAATTGGATCAAAAAGAAGTAAAAAATACAGAAGATATTAAAGATTTATTAATACCTTCACCTACAGGGGCAAGGGTCCCCTTGCGCAGGATAGCAGATTTTTCTGTTACACGAGGTCCAGATGAAATATTAAGGGATAACCAAATTCGTTATGTAAATGTAACAGCATCACTTTATCAGGCTGATTTAGGTACAGTAATGGAAGAAATAAAGGTAAAAACTGATAAAAATATTGATATACCAACAGGTTATCAAATTGAATATGGTGGTCAATATAAGGAGATGCAGGATTCCTTTAAAGATCTATTTTATGCCTTCTTACTTGCCATTGTACTTGTATATATGGTTATGGCCTCACAGTTTGAATCATTATTACATCCATTTGTAGTAATGTTTACTGTACCCATGGCCCTGATAGGTGTCCTTCTTGGTCTGTTTATTTTTGGAAAGACCTTATCTGTTGTTTCCATTATAGGTGTGATTATGCTGGCAGGTATAGTTGTTAACAATGCAATTGTACTTGTTGATTATATTAATACCGTAAGGAGAAGAGGGAACTCACTAAGAGAGGCAATACTTGAAGCAGGTCCTGTTCGTCTAAGGCCTATATTAATGACTGCTTTAACAACTATACTGGGATTGCTTCCTCTGGCCCTGGGAATTGGTGAGGGTACTGAGGTTCAAACACCGATGGCAATAGTGGTTATTGGTGGTTTGAGTATTGCAACACTTTTAACATTGTATGTTGTTCCAGTAATATATTCACTTTTAACAGGTTTTAGCCTGAGATTTTTAAATAAATTTGGCAGTGAAATAAGTTCATAATTAAGTTTATAGTTTAATATAAAAATAAAAATCCTCTGCTTAATATACTTAATATAGCAGAGGATTTTATTATTTTATTTTGATAAATTGTTTGAAAAGACCAAGATATTTTATTTCTTCTTCCGGGGAAGTCAGGGTATAAAGACTGAATATGGTGTAATCATTACGGGTGGTAGATGCATTAATTAAAGGGCGTCCAATTGTTTTGCTTAAAATTTCTGTCAATGAATTTGCATCTTTTTCAATTTGAATTGTAAACCATTCAACAAATTCATCTTTAGAAGGATTTGATACGACAAGTAAAATTATTATAGCTAAAATAATGATTAAAAAAGTAAATTTTTTTATCATTTTTTTGCCTCCTTCAAGAATATATATCTGAAAATTCTATTTTAATTCTTTCAATATCAAAATTATTTAAAGATTTTGTTTTTTCTCTGTCTGATTTTTCTTTTGCTTTTTTAATTGGTAGAATTATTTCAAATCTGCTTCCTTTTCCTGGCTTGCTTTTAAGTTTTATTTCACCATCGTGATTTTTTATAATCAATTTGCTAATAGGCAAGCCAAGCCCACTTCCTTCTTTTTCTCTGGTCAGATTATTTTTAATCTGCTTAAATTCCTGAAATATAATTTTTTGTTTTTCCTCAGGGATACCCATACCCGTATCTTCAACAGCTATAATTATTTTATCTTTTTTATCTTTAATTTCAATAGTTATACTATCTTCTGATGATGTAAACTTGATTGCATTAGAAATAAGGTTAATGATAACTCTTTCTATTTCAAAAGGGTCAACTGCTATAACTTTTTTCTTAAGATTTGTCTTAAAAGTTATATTTTTATTTTGATTTTTAATATATTCCTCACTGGATTTTACTATTTTATAGATGAAATTTACAATATCAATATTTTTTAATTTAAATTTATAATACCCGGCATCCATTTTATTTAAATCAAGGAGATTATCCACTACTCTTATAAGGCGGTAATTATTTTGAGTTATAATTTTTATATGATTGAATAAATATTCACTAATATCAGGGGTAATATTAGAATGTTTTATATTATTTGATAAAATTTGCAGGGAAGTATTAATCATATTGACAGGAGTTCTGAATTCATGTGATAAACTTGTGAAAAAATTTGTTTTTATTTTTTCAAATTCAAGTTCTTTTTTTATTTCTTTTTGTTTGCTTATATCTAGATAAGAAATAGTGTAATAACTTAAATTATTATTAGAAAAATATGGTTTTACATGCATTAATAATGTTTTATCCTGGTACTTAATTTCTTGATTTTTGTTTTCACTTTTTTCATTTTGATTAAGAAAACAATCATTACAGGGAACTGTTTTATTATAAAAAATTTCATAACATTTTTTATCTAAGATTTTATTTAAATTAAGGTCATTGTCTTTTAAAGCATTTTTATTCATCCAGAGTAGTTTATAGTCTTTAGATAGGAAAAAAATATTAAATGGTAAATCATTTAATATTTTTTTATATTTTATCTCTTTATCATCTGTCATTACAATTCCTCCCCAAAATATACGGTAAATGCAATAAATTTATCATATCAAGAATTATAGATATTAGCAACTTTGAGTTTTTATTGAGTTTTTTGCTTTGTAAGCTTTTTTATTAAAAACACCTCATAAATTAACAACAAGATACCTACAATATTTATTAAAAAACACTAATTATTAAAATAAAAATATTTTTTTGTAGTTCTTTTCCAGTAATTTACATCAAAAAGGTATACTACCCCCTTAAAATTAGCTTGACTTTTTTAAAATAACTTGTCATTAACTTTTTCCTTTATGCTGACTTGACCAGGCTTCTCATGTGTTCTTCATGTTTTTCTTTTATTTGGCCTACTGCCATTGCCAGCATAACCATTAATGCAAGATTAACTCTTAGCCTCATCTTTTTTATTCC
>CAZOON010000237.1:0-3348 GCA_964581445.1 uncultured Halanaerobiales bacterium
TACTCTTTCCTGGTACCCAGCAAATATATAAACAGGCAATGAAAGAAGGATTGATGGATATATTCATTGACGCTGGTGTGGCGGTAAGTACTCCTACCTGTGGGCCTTGTCTTGGTGGACACATGGGTGTTCTGGCTAAAGGGGAAAGAGCAATTTCCACAACAAATAGAAATTTTGTTGGTAGAATGGGTCATCCAGAGAGTGAAGTATACCTGGCCAGTCCAGCAGTGGCAGCTGCTTCTGCCATAACTGGTAGGATTTCACATCCGGAGGAGGTAATTAAATGAACTTTACAGGAAAAGTATTTAAATATGGAGATAATGTAGATACAGATGTTATAATTCCAGCTAGATATCTTAATACTTCAGAACCCGGGGAACTGGCTAAACATTGTATGGAAGATATAGATGCGGATTTTAGTAAAAATGTTGAGAAAGGGGATATTATTATTGGAGGTAAAAATTTTGGCTCAGGTAGCTCCAGAGAACATGCTCCCCTTGCCATAAAATCTGCCGGTGTATCCTGTGTGATTGCTGAGAGTTTTGCACGGATTTTTTATAGAAATTCTATCAATATTGGTTTGCCAATACTGGAAAGTCCGGAGGCAGTAAATGCTATTAATAATGGTGAAGAAATTAGTGTTGACCTTGAAAAAGGAGAGATAAAAAATTTAAGTACAGGGAAAAAATTTGATTCTGCTCCATTCCCGGATTTTATGCGGAAGATTATTGATGATGGTGGATTAATTTCCAGTATAAAGAGGAGGCTAAATAATGCATAAAATAGCATTAATACCGGGAGATGGAATAGGACCTGAAGTAACAGCTGAAGGAGTAAAAGTATTAAAATATCTTGCTAAGAAAAATGATATTAAAATACAAATTGATAAATTTAATGCCGGGGCAAATAGATACCTTGAAACTGGAGAGACATTAAATGAGGAAGACCTGAATAAGCTTGCTCAATATGATGCAATATATCTTGGAGCAGTTGGTGACCCCAGAGTACCGGCTGGTATACTGGAAAAAGGCATATTATTAAAATTAAGATTCTATTTTGATATGTATGTTAATCTACGTCCTGTGAAATTACTAGATAAAAGATATTCTCCTTTAAAAGGTAAGGGGAAAGAAGATATTAATTTTACTGTTGTCAGGGAAAATACTGAAGGTATATACACAGGACTGGGTGGATTTTTTAAAAAGGATACCCTGGATGAAGTGGCTACCCAGGAGATGTTAAATACAAGAAAAGGTGTTGAAAGGGTTATCCGCTATGCTTTTGATTATGCAGAGCGTCGTGGTAGAGAGCCAAAAGTTACCCTTTGTGATAAAAGTAATGTTTTGACCTTTTCCCATAATCTTTGGCAAAGGACATTTGCAGATGTAAAAAAAGATTTTGAAAACGTTAATTCAGATCATTATCTGGTTGACGCTATTACCATGAAGATGGTCAGGAATCCAGAGATATTTGATATTATAGTAAGCTGTAATCTTTTTGGAGATATAATAACTGATCTTGGTGCAGAACTTCAGGGTGGAATGGGGCTGGCTGTTTCTGGAAATATCAATCCAGAAGGGGTTTCTATGTTTGAGCCTGTTCATGGTTCAGCACCTGATATTGCAGGCAATAATACTGCTAATCCTCTGGCAGCTATTCTTGCTGTTGGTATGTTACTGGATTATCTGGCTTATCCAGAACTGGCGAGTTTACTTGAAGATAAGGTCAGTGAAGCTTTGCAGGCAGATAAGCTTACCCCTGATATGGGGGGGAATTTGAGTACTGAGGATGTAGGAGATTATATTATTAAAAGTCTTGAGGAGGACGAGGATGATGAATAGTGGGATTAACAATTTATGATACAACTTTAAGAGATGGCTCACAGGGAGAAGGTATATCTTTCTCAGTGAAAGATAAATTGAAAATAGCTACAAAACTGGATAGTTTAGGTATTGATTATATTGAAGGTGGTTGGCCGGGTTCAAACCCTAAAGACGAAGAATTTTTTTATGAGGTACAAAATCTAAAATTTAATAAAGCTGAGGTAGTGGCTTTTAGTTCAACCAAAAAGCCCTTTATTGATATTAAAAATGACCTAAACATAAGTAAATTAATTAAATCAGGGGTTAAAACAGCTACTATTTTTGCGAAAAGTTGGGATTTTCATGTTAGTGAAGCCCTTGAAATTGATCTAAAAGAAAATCTTAATATGATTTCTGAAACTATTTCCTATTTAAAAAAACATAATATTGATGTTTTTTTTGATGCTGAGCATTTTTTTGATGGTTATCATAATAATCGAGAATATGCGATAAAAACCCTTGAAGCTGCAGAAAACGCAGGTGCAGATATGCTGGTCTTATGTGATACAAATGGTGGGCAGATTACTAAAGATATAAAAATGATCTTTAAAGATATTAAAAATATAACTGATCTAGCTCTTGGAATACATGCTCATAATGATAGTGGCCTGGCCGGGGCAAATTCCCTTGTTGCTTATGAAGAGGGGGTTGTTCAGATACAGGGTACAGTGGGTGGTATTGGTGAGAGATGTGGCAATGCAGATTTAACGAGTTTAATACCTTCCCTGAAATTAAAATATGGAATAGATATAGTTTCTGATGAGCAATTAAGAAAGATAACTCCTGTGTATAATTATATTATGGAAGTTGCAAATCTTATACCTGATAATCAAAAACCCTATGTGGGTAAAAGTGCCTTTACTCATAAAGGGGGAGTTCATGTCAGTGCCCTTAAAAAAAATACTAAGACATATGAGCATATAAATCCAGATTTTACAGGTAATAAAAGGCGAGTGCTTGTTTCTGAATTATCGGGAAAGAGTAATCTTGAATATAAATTAAAAGAGCTGGGTTTTAATGCTGATGAGCTTGATAAAGAATTATTAAAACGTTTAACAAATAGGGTTAAGGAAATGGAGCATAAAGGTTATCAGTTTGAGGGGGCAGAGGCTTCTCTTGAATTATTGGTTTATAAAGAGCTTGGATTATTTGAGTCATTTTTTCGGATAGATGATTTTAAGATTATCAGTTATAACTATGGACGTGAAACTAATTCAGAGGCAGTTGTTAAACTTTTTGTTAATGGAGAAAAGATTCATGTTGCTGCAGAAGGAGATGGACCGGTTAATGCCCTTGACAAATCTTTGAGAAAAGCATTGGCTGAATTTTCACCACTGATTAATAAATTAAGGTTGATTGATTATAAGGTGAGGGTTTTAAACAGTGATGATGGGACAGCAGCCTGGGTTCGGGTTTTAATTGAGTCAACAGATGGAGATAAAACCTGGACTACAGTTGGGGTCTCAACAAATATTATTCAGGCCAG
>CAZOON010000238.1:0-3321 GCA_964581445.1 uncultured Halanaerobiales bacterium
CCAGGCGAGAAAATATTCGACATAAAGCCGAGACAATTACACTCTTTCCTGTATCTGAGCCAGTCCCCTGAACCATAATAGTTTTTCCCATATCTATTCCTCTTCCCTCTTTAATATATCATTAATTAAATAATCAATATCCAGGGCTCCTTCAACAATATCAGCAAGTTTATCAAAATCAGCCTTTATTTTGTTCTGATAAGAATAGGGACCTTCTTCAAATGTTTTCAGACCTTTTTTTCTTCTCAAAATATTTATTATATTCCGACGAAATGCATCATTATTAAAAAGCCCATGCAGATATGTCCCAAATATTAATCCATTATTACTCATTGCCCCATCATTGAAATTTATCTCTTCTTTTGATCTTTTGAATAATTTAAATGGTATTTCTGTTTCTTCTAAATAAACAGTCTTTCCCATATGTATTTCATACCCTTTTACTTTGTTTCCTTTTAGATCTTTAATAAGCTCACCATTACCTGTAATTTCAGCTTCAACTTGATGAGTAGTTTTCCCGGGTAAAAATACTGTCTCAATCGCTAAGATATCCAGTCCAGTCATCTCTTTTATATTTCCCTCTGTTTTGTGAGGATTAATTAAATTCTTGCCCATCATTTGATAGCCCCCACAAATACCAATAATAGGAAAATCATTTTTTGCCAGCTCTTTAATTTTTGCTTCAAATCCCGATTTTTTTAGAAATAATAAATCCGGAATGGTCTGCTTTGTCCCCGGGATAATCAATAAATCATGGTCAGTACTTAATTCGCTGACATCACTTATATAATTTAATTCTACATCTGGCTCTAGCTCAAGACTATCAAAATCAGTAAAATTTGAGATATGTGGAAGCTTTATTACAGCAATCTTAATCAAAGATTTTTTATTTCCCCCACTTTTATTATCAAGAGAAACAGAATCCTCTTCAGGAAGTTTAATATTTTTAATATATGGAAGCACAGCTAAAACAGGTATACCTGTATAATTCTCAAGAAATTCAAGGGCTGGCTCTAAAAGGGCCCTATCCCCCCTGAAGCGATTAATTATAAAACCTGCTATCAGGTTTTTTTCCTCCTCAGGTAATAAACGGACTGTTCCTACTAATGAAGCAAGTGCACCACCACGGTCAATATCGGCAACTAATAATACTGGTGTATTATATAATCTGGCTACAGACATGTTGGCCAGATCATTTTCTTTAATATTAACTTCAGCCGGGCTTCCAGCTCCCTCCATAATAACAATATCTGCCTTTGATCTAATTTTTTTAAGAGATTTTTTTATAATCTGCATTGCCCATTTTTTGTAATCAAGGGATTCCTGCTCAAAATATTCTCTGGCTACAGGACTCCCCTCAGCCACTATCTGGGAAGTTCCATCTCCATTTGGTTTTAAAAGTAATGGCTGCATTGCAGCTCTAGGTTCTACTCCTGCTGCTTCAGCTTGAATAATTTGGGCAATACCTATTTCTCCACCTTCAGCTGTAATTGCTGAATTAAGGGCCATATTCCAGGATTTAAAGGGATAGGTTCTGAAACCCCTTCTGGCAAATATGCGACATAATGCTGTAGTAATAATGCTTTTACCCACATTTGATGCCGTCCCCTGTATCATGAGCTGAAATACTTGGCTATTATTTACCATATTTTGCAATATTCTTCATCCCCAGTTCTTTTAATTCTACTGGCAACCCAGCAACAGTAAGGTAGACCTCATTTGCATTACTGGCAATTAACTGATTAACCCTGCCCACTATATCCCTGTAAACTCTACCCAACTTATACTCCGGGACGAGGCCCTGACCCAATTCATTTGTTACAATCAATAAATCTATATTTTTATCTCTGGCAATATTTATAATCTTTTTTATTTCAAGTAATATTTCACTTTCAGCCTCATCTAGATTTTTCTCTTTATCATACTCTAAAATCAAATTTGAAATATAAACAGTTATACAATCAATAAGAACAAAAGAATTATCCTCTAACTGAGAAAGTGCCTCACTAAGTTGATAGGCTTCTTCTACAGTTTCCCATGACTTTGGCCTGTCTACTCTATGCCTTCTTACCCTTTCTTCCATCTCTTTATCTATTATTACTGAGGTAGCTAAATAAATAACATCATCTCTTTTTTTTGACCAGGCATATTTTTCTGCAAAACTGCTCTTTCCACTCCGGGCACCACCAGTCACCAGAGTTATCAATTTAAACCTTCTACTTCATCACTTAATTCGGGGAATATTGCCTTCACAAATACTTCAAAACCCTGGATTATTCTTGGGGATGGTCTGTTAATTATATCCTGATTAACAATATGTACCCTGTTATTTTTTATGGCATTAATGGTTTGATATCTTTCCCGATTCTCAATTCTTTTTTCAGTAACTTGATGTGGGGCACTATGTGGGCTTGATATATAGACATCAGGATTCTCCACGACCAATTTTTCTACACTATATTGAGGCCAAAATCCTCTTGCCTGAGCACCTATATTAATACCTCCTGCAAGATTTATTATGTCATTGATAAAAGTACCCTTACCCGCAGTAATAAGTGGCTCACTCCAGATCTCATAAAATACACCCGGACGCTCATGTGTTTTTAAATGTTTATCTACAAGTTCCTGAAGCGCTGCCATTTTAATATACATATCTGTTACTATCTCCCTGGCCTTATCATAGCTTCCAGTCAATTTACCAATCTTTTTTAAAGTTAATAATGTATCATTAACAGTAGATGGATTAAAACCTGCTACATTTATTCCCAGGTCTATAAGTCGCTCAACTAAATCTAAATTGTTTACCCCTGAGGCAATTACCAGGTCAGGTTTCATAGTAATTATTTTTTCAATATTCGGCTCAGTAATTGTGCCTATCTTTTCCTTATTTAAAGCCTCTTCTGGATAATTGGCATAAGTAGTTACACCAATAATTTTATCTCCCAGACCAAGAAAAAATAAGACTTCAGTATTACTTGGTGATAAAGATATAATACGCTCCGGGGCCTTATCAAGGCTTAGCTCCCTGCCCAAATCATCAACTATTGTAACAGGAAAATTCCCTGCCATAACAGGTAAAGCTATAAACGTAATTAATAATAAGACTAAAGAAAATAATAAGTATTTTTTCATTTTTATACCCCCATAAATTTAATATATTACTCTTATCAAATTAAATACCTGGCTAATTTAAAGCCAGGTTCAGGGTAAATTATAAAACTATCTACCCTGCAACCCTTGCTACCGAAGTTCACAGGACGAAATAAATAGGCAGGTCTCCTGACTTCCGTATATAACGGTTACAGTGGCGGGCCCGTTCAG
>CAZOON010000239.1:0-3305 GCA_964581445.1 uncultured Halanaerobiales bacterium
ATTTATTTCCTTCATTTTACTGCACCTCTATTTATTCTTCACATAATTCTTTTGAAGATCGGGACAGGATTTTACCTCGAACTATTGCTGACACCATATAGGTAGCTCCTGCAAGCAAAATAATTGTAGCACCTGATGAAACATTAAAATAGTAAGAAAGCCATAAACCGGAAAAAGAAAAAATAATCCCCAGAAAGACTGAAAGATTCATCATCCTTTTTAAATTATATGTATAAAGACGAGCAATAGCTGGCGGAGCAGTTAAAAGAGCAATAACAAGTATTATGCCCACAACCCTTATTAATACAACAATAGTCAGAGCAATCATAATAAATAGGAAATAATCAAGTAGTAGAGTATTAATACCAAGTACAGATAGAAATTCCTCATCAAAAAGATATGCTTTCCAGTAATTAAAAAAAGCCAATATGAAAAAAATAATTAAACTTGCTAAAACAGCGATTATTTTTAAATCCAATTTACTAACTGTAAGAATATCCCCAAAAAGATAAGATGAAATATCTGGAGGATAACCCGGTGTAAATGCAATAAATAAAATACCAAGTGCCATCCCCATGGCCCAGAATATACCAATTAATGTATCAGAATTTGTGTTTGTCTTTCTTCTTATAGTTGCAATAGCCAGAGAAGAAATTAAGGAAAAAAACAGGGCCCCTAAAATAGGTTCAATATTTAATAAATAGCCCAGACCAATACCTCCAAATGAAGTATGGGCAATACCCCCACTCATCATTACCAGTTTTTTCTCCACAACAATCGTTCCAATTATACCACAAACTATACTGGCTAATAAAGCGCTCAGTATTGCATTCTGTAAAAATGTATATTTAAATATTACTTCAAGCATAGATATCACTCCTTATGTTGTCTAAAAACCCTGTGAGGAACTCCATGTGCAATAAGGTCAATAGGACAACCATATACTTTATCTATTGTTTCACTACTTAATTCTTTATTACGATGATAAAACATCTCCTTGTTTAAACAGGCAATACTATCTAAAAAAGATGAAACTGCTGACATATCATGGGTAACCACAATTATTGTTTTTTCCTGATTCAAATCCTTTAAAAGGTTATAAATTTGATTTGTGGACTTAGCATCAATACTTGCAGTTGGTTCATCAAGAAGTAAAATTTCTGGCTCAACTGCCAGACCACGGGCAATTAATACTCGCTGTAACTGTCCACCGGAAAGTTGACCTATCTGACGGTCTTTTAGTTCATAAATATCCAGACTTTCAAGTATTTCGCTGGCAAATTCCAGATCTTTACTACTATATTTATGGAAAAAATTTATATGATTATTCAATTTTCCCATTAATACAACATCCATAACATTTATAGGAAATCTGCGGTCAAAATTTGATGCCTGAGGAACATAACCCAGTTTCCCTCGATTTTTTTCAATATTTTTACCAAATATTTTTACTGACCCACTAATAGGTTTTTCCAAACCTAAAATCACTTTTAATAGTGTAGTTTTCCCTCCACCATTGGGGCCTATAATCCCAAGAAATTGTTTTTCTTCTACTTCCAGACTAACTTTTTCCAGGGCACATACATTTTCATAGCTTACAGTCACATCATTTATTTCAATAGCATACATAATATATTCACCCCTAATCAAATATCTCTTTAAAAAGACCTGCCATTTTTTTTAGATTGTTTAAATAATCCTCTGCCAGTGGTTCAATCTGTACTGTTTTTCCCCCTATCTCTTCAGCAATAGCTTCTGATTGGCGGCTATCTATTTCTTTTTGATAAAAAACTACTTTAATATTTTCCTTCCGGGCGCGGTCTATTATCTCCTGTAACCTTTTAGCTGTTGCCTCTTTACCATCTTTCTCAATAGCTATCATCTCTAGACCATATTCATCAGCAAAATACCCAAAAGATGGGTGATAAATAATAAAGGATTTATTATTAAGATTTTGCATGATATCTTTTATCTCATTATCAACTTTATTCAATTTGCTCTTATATTTTTTAGCATTTTCCTGATAAAAATCTGCGTGTTCTTTATCTTTCTCAGATAATTCAATAGCAATAATATCAATCATTACTTTTACCCTCTCAGGGGATAACCAGATATGGGGGTCCCTTTTTCCTGGAGCAAAATATCTATCATCGATTTTTTTAGCTACTTCTTCATCCAATCTAATAATCTCTATCTTTTCATTAAAATCCCTTGTCCTGGGCAAAATATTCACCTTATCTGCGGGAACTCCTATGGAAAAATAGATATCAGCATCACTAAATTTAATATATTCTTTTGGGGAAGGTGCATAATTACCCGGACTATTACCGGGTGGTATCATAGTCACTACTTCTACTTTTTTTCCTCCTACAGCTTCTACAAAGTTTTTTTGCGGAGCAATAGTTACAGCCACCAACAACTTACTATCTGCATTATTATCAGCACAGGCAGTTAAAGAAAAAATTAAGATTATAATAAAAATCACAACTAAGTATTTAGATTTCAAATTTAAAATAAACCCTCCTTTTTGCAAATGACTTGCAATAAAAATTATACTTCTTTTATTAATATTTGTCAATTATCACCTATTTATTTTTAATAATATTATCAAAAAGATTTACCATTTCTATAAGACTCATAGCAGCATCAAAACCCTTGTTACCTTCCTTAATACCAGCGCGGGAAATAGCCTGTTCAATTGTATCAGTAGTTAATACTCCAAATATTATAGGGGTATCGTTATCCAATCCCACTTTAGCAATACCTTTAGCTACTTCTGAAGAAACATAATTAAAGTGGGGTGTTTCTCCTCTAATTACAGCACCTAAACATATTATTCCATCATACTTTTGAACTTTTGCCATTTTTTGAGCTGCCAGAGGGATTTCAAAAGACCCCGGAACCCAGGCAATATCAATGTTTTCTTCTTTTACATTATGCCTTATTAAACTGTCGAGTGCACCGTCAAGTAATTTTTTAGAAATAAATTCATTAAACCTCCCTACAACAATACCAACCTGTATACCTTTTCCATCAAGATTTCCTTCATAAATAGTTGTCATATTATTCCTCCTGTTTTATTAATTCAAATTTAATAAATGACCAAGTTTTTCTTTTTTTGTTTTAAGATAAAACTTATTATTTTCATTGGGCTCAATTTCTAAAGATATTCTTTTTGAAATTGTTAACCCATATCCCTCTAAACCTATAATTTTTTTGGGATTATTGCTTATTAATCTAATTGAAGTCAAACCAAGGTCTGATAAAATTTGAGCCCCAATACCGTAATCTCTTAAATCCGCCTT
>CAZOON010000240.1:0-3302 GCA_964581445.1 uncultured Halanaerobiales bacterium
TTCAGGAGCCCCAGAATCATATTTAATGAAATCTGCGTTGGCTGATGTGCTTAATTATTTAAATATTCCTTCATATGGCATTAGCGGTAATACTGATGCAAAAATAGTTGATAGTCAGGCTGCGATTGAGGATGCACTATCAATATATCTAGCTTCTCAATCAAAAAATAACTTAAATCATGGAGTAGGTAGCATTGAAAATAATCAAGTATTTTCATTTGAAAATCTTGTTATAAATGATGATTTGATTGGGATGACTCGTAGAATTGTTGAGGGAGTGGATGTTGATGATGAAAAACTTGCTTTAGATGTTATTTATGAAATTGGTCCTGGGGATCATTTTCTTGGACATGAACATACAATGAAATATTTCAAGAAAGAAACTTGGTACCCGGATTTATTTAATAGGAAAAGATATGAAAATTGGAAAAATGAAGGCAATAAGACTCTTTTTAAACGTGCAAATGATAAGATTCAGGATATATTAAATAATCATAAAATTACAGCACCTGATAAAGAAATAGAAAATAAAATTAATGATTTTATGGAGGACATAGTATGATAAAAAAAAATTATAAAGCAGGAGATATAATAAGAAAAAAAGATATTGAGAAGATACATGATGCCACAATGGACATATTTGAAAATAAGGGTGTTAAGATTTTTAATAAGGAAGTTTTAAAAATATTTGAGAAAAATGGTGCAAAAATTAAAGATAATCTTGTATTTTTAAATCGTATATTTATTGAAGATGTTTTACATAATGTGCCATCACATTTTGAATTGTTTGCCAGAAACAATGATAATAATGTAGTAATTGGAAGGGAAAATATAATTATTTCACCTGGATTTGGGGCTCCATTTGTAATAGATAAAAATTGTAATAAAAGAAATTCTAATTATGATGATTACGTAAAATTTACTATCCTATCTTCAGCAAATAAATATATTGATGTACTTGGTGGAGTTTTAGTTGAGCCCAATGATATTTCAGATAAATTAAGACATTTGAAAATGTTTTTTGCTACTGCAAAATATTCGGATAAATGTATTATGGGAAGTGCTCTTGGAGAAAAAAAGGCAAATGATTGTATTAATATGGCAAGTATTTTATTTGAAGAAGAAAAAATAATTGATGACAGACCAGTATTAATTAGTGTTATTAGTACAAATAGTCCTTTACAATATGATGAACAGATGCTTGATGCATTAATTGTTTATGCACGGAATAATCAGGCTTTAATTATTTCTTCGGCCGTTATGTCAGGATCTACCGGTCCACTCTCTCTAGCAGGTACCCTTGTTTTACAAAATGTTGAAATATTACTAGGTATAATTTTAAGTCAAATAATTAATCCAGGTAATCCAGTTGTATATGGTTCTGCGTCTACTATTAGTAATATGAAAACAGCAAATTTATCTGTAGGAAATCCTCAATATAGTAAATTAATTCAAGCTACAACTCAAATAGCAAATTATTATAATATTCCATCTCGTGCAGGAGGCTCAATTACGGATTCTAGATTTCCTGATTGTCAGGCAAGTTATGAATCAATGATGTCTTTATTAACAAGTGTAAATTCTGGTGTGGATTTTATATTACATTCTGCAGGAATTTTAGAAAGTTATATGTCAATGTCTTATGAAAAGTTTATTATAGATCAAGAGATAATAAGGATGATTTCCGATTATCAAAGTGGTATAGAAGTAAATGATTATACAATAAGTAAAGATGATATAAATAGCGTTGAACATGGAAAACATTATCTTACTACACCTTACACTTTGAAACATATGAGAGATTATGGAGAGTCAATATTTAGTATAAAAAATGTTAAAAATTACAAAGAAAAACCCTTATCCAATTGTGAACAGGCAAACGGAAAATGGAAATCAATTATTAATAATTTTGAGCCACCATATTTAAATTCCAAAATTGAAAGCAAGTTAATTAATTATATGGAAAATGCAAAATAATTTTTGTGTATATTAACAAATAGTAAGATTATACTGATAATAAAATTGTATATTATGCGAATTGAATTAGTTTTTACAAACTATATAATAAACATATATTTAGAATATTTGGAATAGAGACATTTGTTGGTTAAGTGCTAAAATCAATAAATTTTTTCAAGGAGGTGAATAATAGTATTTATCTAAAAATTTTTTAAAATACTAAAGGAGGAAAAAAATGAAAAATTTTAACCTAATATTTTTTATTATTTTGTCTGTATTGATAGCGGGTTTTAGTCTTGTAGAAGCTGAGGAACCAATAAAAATTGGTATAGTTGACTGGGCTGATGCAGTAGCCCCTGCTCTTTTAGCTGAGTCAATAATTGAAGATTACTACGATAAGCCAGTAGAAATATCTTATGTGCAAAAAGAGATTTCATATCAGGGTGTTGCTACGGATAATTTCGATATTACTTTTAGTTTATGGTTACCTAACTCTGATTATCGTCACGTTTATAGGTTTAGAGAAGATATAGAGGTCTTACCGACTGCATATTTTTATGATGCTGTTTTAGGATTATATATTCCTGATTATGTTCCTATTGATAGTATAGATGATCTTAATGATCCGGAAATAGCAAAAAAATTTAATAATAAGATAGTAGGGATTGATCCTGGAGCAAGTCTTACTTCTTTAACAGAAGATGTATTAGAAGAATATAATTTGTCTGACAAATATACTTTAATTAATAGTAGTAGTGCTGGTATGATGGCAGCATTAAATCGAGCAATTGAGAAGGAAGAATGGATTATTGTTACTCTCTGGAAACCTCATTGGGCATTTTCTGTTTATGATGTAAAAATATTAAATGATCCGTTAACTATATATGGTACTGCAGAAAATGTTCATATTGGAGTAACAACAGAATTTAGACAAGAATACCCAGAAATTTCTAAGGCATTAATTAGAATGGAACTTAATACACCTGATTTCCCTGGTATTGATGAAGAGATTGCCGGAGAACAATATGATTATCTTGCTGAGATGATGTTAAAAGGTAAAGAAGCTGAAACATTTGAAGAAGGGGCTTATGATTGGATGGACAATCATAAAGAAGTAATTGATAAATGGGTTAATCCTTAAAAATATATAATAAGGTATTAAAGTTTATATAAACTTTAATACCTTATTATAATTAACAAATTTAAGGTTGTTAGTATTAGAAGGGGGGAAATAGATGCTTCGAATTAATCATCTTTATAAGATTTATGGAAACAATGAAGAAGAGGCGATGAAATTAATAAAAGAAGGATATGGAAAAAAAGAAATCAAGAAAAAAATAAAT
>CAZOON010000241.1:0-3292 GCA_964581445.1 uncultured Halanaerobiales bacterium
GGGTAAATTAGGAATAAGTATACAGCATAATATAAAAGTAAGTAAACTAATTTTTAAAGCGCTTCCCTGGACTGCACTTTTAATGGGTATAAGTTTTGTATTTTCTTCTATTTTTGGTATTTTAGCTGGAGGATATTCTGCCTGGAAAAGAGGTAAAAAAGTAGATTTTGCTTTATTATGGGCAATGATTATTATTAATAGAATCCCCGTTTTTATTTTTTCAATAATGATGTTAATATTAATTGCAGCAAAAATAAATTTCTTCCCTCTGGGAGGGGCTTTTACACCATATGTAGAATTTAACTCACTCTGCTTAAGGTTTGTTGATATTGGCAAGCATCTTATTTTACCTGCACTCACATTATTTGTTGTTGATATTGCCGGACCTTATCTTTTAACAAGAAATACAATGGTAGGCATATTAAATAAAGAATATATTACAGCAGCAAAATTAAGGGGAATAAATGAAAAACGTATTAAAAATAATTATGGATTAAGAAATTCACTTATCCCTGTTATTACAGCAAGATTTATGAAAATAGGTCATTTAATTGGGGGAAGTGTAATGGTTGAAAAAGTATTTGCTTATCCAGGAATTGGAAACCTGCTGTTTAATTCTTTAATGGCACACGATTATCCTGTATTGGATGGTATTTTATTATTTACTTCTTTAACTGTAATATTTGCTAATTTAATTGCAGATAGTTTAATTAATTATTTGGACAGGCGGGTGGGGATTAATGGAAACTAAAGATAATGAAGCTTTACTTAAAATTAATAATCTGAGTATTGAATATATAAATAATGGTATAAAGTTTCCTGGTATAGATAAGCTTTCGCTTATATTAAAAAAAGGAGAAATTTTAGGTATTGCCGGTGAATCAGGTTCTGGTAAAACAAGTTTATGTAAAGCAATAGTAGGACTTGTTTCAGGTGATATTAAAGGGCGGATAATTTTTGAAGGAAAGAATATTTTAAAAAATAGTAATAAGGAATGGAAAACTCTAAGATCTAATAAAATTTCTTACTGTTATTCCAGCTCAATAGAAGTGCTTAATCCATCATATACTATTATAAAGCATATGATAGAATTAATTTTAGAAAGTAAAGATATTAGTAAGAAAGAGGCTATAAAGTATTCAAGAGCGCTTCTTATTAAATGTGGTTTGGAGGAAGCAAAACATTGTTTATATCCAGGTCAGCTTAGCGGTGGAGAAATTCAGAGGGCATTAATTGCTCTGGCAATGGTTAATGATCCGGAGATTTTAATATTTGATGAACCGACAACAGGGCTTGATTCAAATACAAAATATGAAATGATAAATTTATTAAAAAAAATTTTAATTACTAAAACAGTTATTATTGTATCACATGATTTAACATTTTTAAAAAGATTGTCAGATAAAATAGCTATTTTATACTCAGGTAGAATTATCGAAAAAGCTAATTGTAAAGAATTTTTTATTAATCAAGGACACCCCTATAGTCGAAAACTCTATAACTCTCATAAAAGCATGATTGACGGTCGTCAGATGATAGAAATACGAGGCGATATGTATAATTCTCGTTTAAAGCGTAAAGGCTGTGTATTTTATGAAAGGTGTACTCAAAGTTTAGATATATGTAGGCAGAAGGTTCCTGAACTAAAAAAGTATAATAATAGATTTATTGCATGTCATAGGGGTGGAATAGTTGATCTGTTAAAATTAAAAAATATTAATAAAAGTTATCCTGTTAAAACAGGTATATTTAATAAAAAACATAAGAAAATATTAAAAAATATTAATCTATATATTGAATCAGGAGAGTTAGTTGCTCTTGTTGGAGAATCCGGTGCGGGGAAGACGACTATAGGTCAAATTATAGCAGGTATTATTGATTATGATGGTGGAGAGATAATATTTGATAAAACCATAAAGCAAAGTGATGTTCAATATATTTTTCAGGATTACAGAAGTTCTTTTTCTCCGCGCTTTACTGTTGTAGAAGCAATTAGAGAACCGCTTGATATAAAGAAAGAAATATGCTTAGAAAAAAGGAACAAAAAAAGTAATGAGATGCTTTCTGCAGTAGGTCTTTCAGCAGATCTTTTTGCTAATAAGTATTGTTATCAGTTAAGCGATGGAGAATTACAGCGAATAGCTTTTGCCAGGGCACTTATAACAATGCCTGGAATGCTGATTGCAGATGAGTCAATATCAAAGTTAGATTCAAGTGAGATGGTTAGACTTATTAAATTATTGCTTAATTTACAGAATAAATATGGAATAGGAATATTGTTTATTACTCATAACCTTAAACTTGCCAGGAAAATAAGCAGACGCATTTATGTTTTACATAAGGGTGAAATAATAGAAGAAGGTTATACTGAAAATATATTATTAAATCCTTCTAAAAATTATAGTAAAAAATTAATTGAAAAAGAATTTATTAGTTCGTTATAGTAAGGGGAGAGATAAATGGATAAAACTCTGGAATCAGAAAAAAATAATAAAAAAGGTTGTTCTAATCCTAAAGGAATGTTAAGAACTGCTAAAGGACCATTTTCATATATGTATCCTATGATAGCAAAACAGTTAATTGCAGATTATAATATCAATGAAGGTTTAGGGCTGGATGTTGGTTGTGGTCCTGGTTTGCTGGGTATTGAATTAGTTAAAAGAAGCAATTTAAATATGATATCTATTGATATTTCTGAAGAAATGTGTGAGATTGCTCAAAATGTTGTTTTAGAAAAAGGCTTAGAAGAGCGTTTAACTATCTTAAATGCTGATGTAGAAAATTTACCTTTTAAAGAAAAAAAATTTAATTATATTGTTAGTAGAGGCTCTTTTATTTTTTGGGAAGATAAAGTTAAAGCCTTTCAGGAATTATACAGGGTATTAACCCCAGGTGGAATAGCTTTAATTGGAGGAGGAGATGGAAGGATATGGCCTAAGAAACCAGGTGATATTATAAAAAAGATTAGATTTAATACTATTACCAAATTAAAGATGAAATTATTCCCTGGAGGAATAAAATATAATTTCAGCAATGATTACTGGCGAAAAGTATTAGAAGACGCTGGAATAAACAATTATAATTTTTTAAAGCATTCATTCTGGATTGAATTTAAAAAAAATATTAATGCTTAGAATTTCTGGCACTGACTTCAAAAGGTCAAATTGATTCTGTGACAATGACTCCAATTCATAATATTGCAGCATTTGATAATATATAGTAAAATATAAACAGGCAGCATATTTTAAATGTATTAAAGAGGTGTTATCTATGAGTGAGGAGAAGAATATAA
>CAZOON010000242.1:0-3289 GCA_964581445.1 uncultured Halanaerobiales bacterium
TCAGGAATTATAAAAGTGGAACGTGAAAAAAGCTGCTGGAGTAAATCTTCAGCAGCTTTTTAATTTTCTTTTTTTATATTAAATTATAAATAAGTAACATAGAAATAATATTAAAGACTTATATTATATACAGGAGGGAGGTTTTATTATAATGTTTGATAAGAACAGACTAATTAATTTATTTCTCGAACTTGTTATGATAGATAGTTTATCTTTAAAAGAGAGAAATATTGCAAATAGATTAAAAAAAGAATTAATAGGATTGGGATTATCAGTAAAAGAAGATAATACAGGAGTTAAAATTAATGGTCATACAGGAAATATAGTTGCCACCCTGGAAGTGGAAAAAGACTATCCTGTTTTATTGTTTTCAGCCCATATGGACAGAGTAGAGCCAGGATTTGGTATAAAGCCTTATATTGAAAATGGATATATAAAGAGTGAAGGGGATACTATACTTGCAGGTGATGATTTGATTGGTGTAACAGTAATAGTTGAAGTTCTTCGATATATAATTGAGAATGAGATTGAGCATGGAGGAATTATAGTTATTTTTTCAGTGGCAGAAGAAATTGGTTTGTTGGGGGCAAAAAATTTAGAAGAAGAAATTTATAAAAAGGCTGATTATGGTTTTGTTCTTGATGTTGATGGAGATATAGGAACAGTTGTTAATAGGGCAGCATCTCAAATGAAAATAAAAGCTATTATCAGGGGGAAGTCTGCCCATGCTGGTATTGAGCCTGATAAAGGTATAAATGCTATCAAAATTGCCAGTAATGCAATTTCAAAAATGAGACTTGGGAAGATTGATGAAGAAACAACTGCAAATATTGGAGTTATTAAAGGTGGTTTAGCCAGTAATATAGTTCCTGATTTTGTTGAACTTGAAGGAGAGGCAAGAAGCCTTAATAATAGTAAACTCAATAAACAGATTGAATCAATGAAAGGAATAATTCAATATTATACAAATATATATCAGGGTAGTGTTGAATTTGATGTACGCTATCTATACTCCAATTTTAATATAAATATTGATAGTAAAATTGTAAAATTTATAAATAAATCAGCAGCTGATATAGGTATAAAAATAAAATTACTCAGTAGTGGTGGAGGTAGTGATGCTAATATTTTCAATAATAATGGATTGAAAACACTTAATCTGGGTACTGGTATGGAATTAGTTCATTCAACAGAAGAAAGGGTAAAAGTAGAAAATATTATTAAATTAGCTGAATTATTACTTTCTATTATTAATAATAGCAGGTATTTTTAATGTATGGTATTCATATTAAAAAGGCCATAATTAAAGAAATATATAAAAAGAGTGAAGGAATAGATTATTGTATTGTTAAGATGGAAAATGGAGAAAATGTAAAAGCAATAAATTATCCTAAATTATCTGGTAATATTAAAACTGGGGATAATGTATTATTAAATACAACAGCAGTAGATCTTGGTCTGGGAACAGGGGGATTTCATATTATTGTGTTTAATATATACACAGAGCATAAGAGACCTGACTATCCTGGACATATTATGAAATTAAGATATACACCTCTTCAAATAAGAACCCTTACTGTAGAAGAAGAAGATAGTCCTTATAGAGAGGAATTTTTAGAATTTAAAGATTTGAACACTATCCCTGTAATAATCATTCCTCTTCATAGTCTTCTTGCCCCGGTAGCAATTGTGTTTAGAAAATTTTTTCCTGATAAGAGATTAATATATATTATGACAGAAGGCGGAAGCCTTGCTCTGGAAATGAGTGATTTAATAAAGGATTTGCAAAAAAACAACTATATTAATAATACTATTAGTATTGGTCATGCATTTGGGGGGGATTTTGAAACCATAAATATTTTTAGTGGTTTAGCTACTGCTTATAAAGTTGCTAAAGCTGATTTGATTGTTGTTGGTATGGGACCAGGTATAAGCGGTACAGGGACTAAATATGGTTTTAGTGGTCTGGAAAATTTATTTATAGCTCAGGCTGTTGATTTGTTAAATGGTATAAATATTGTTGTTCCCAGAATAAGTATTGCGGAGAAAAGGAAGAGGCATCATCTTATTAGTCATCATAGTTTAACTTTCATGGAATTATGTAAAGTAAAAACAGAATTTGTATTTCCTGATTTAAATCCTGTTAAGGGAAAAATTCTTGAATTTGAAGAAACAATTCAAATAAATAATATTCATAATGTTTTTTATTACAAAATTGATGATATATATGATATATTAATTAATAGTGGGTTTGAATTTAATAGTATGGGGAGGTCTTTAATGGATGACCCAATTTTTTTTATTACAGCTGGACTTGCAATTTATAGGGTCAGGGAATATTTAAAAGGGGATGAATAATTATTAATATGGAGTTATATGAAAAAACAATTAAAACAGAAATAATATATAAAGGGAAAATTATTAATTTAAGAAAAGATAGAGTTGAGTTGCCTGATGGTAGAGTTTCAAGTAGAGAAATAGTAGAACATGCTGGTGGTGTTACTATTATAGCTATAAATGATGATAATGAGATAATATTAGTGGAGCAATATAGGAAGCCAGCAGATAAGATATTACTTGAACTTCCTGCTGGAAAACTTGAAAAAGGAGAAAAAACTTTTGATTGTGCAAAAAGGGAATTGTTAGAAGAAACAGGTTATTCGAGTAATAATTTTAAAAAAATTTGTTCTTTTTATACTACTCCTGGATTCAGTGATGAGATTTTGCATTTATATATAGCAAAAAACATCAGTTTTTCTGAACAAAATCCAGATAGTGATGAATTTATTAATGTGGTAAAAATAAAAGTTGATGAGATTCACAGATATATTGTAGAGGGAAAAATAATTGATGCTAAAACAATACTTGGACTTCTGTTTTTTTTAGAAAGGGAAAAATATGAATAGATATTTTGCAGATATGCATATACATATTGGTGCAGACTCAGATGATAGCCCTGTTAAAATAACTGCTTCTAAAAAATTAAACTTTAATAATATTGCTATAGAGTCTCTGGAGAGAAAAGGACTGGATATAGTGGGAATAATTGATTGTGCTTCTCCTGTAGTGATTAAAGATATTGAAAAAGCTTTAAAGAGTGGAGAAATGGTTGAAGATCCTGATGGTGGAATAAGATATAAAGAAAAATTAGTAATATTATTGGGGGCAGAATTAGAGAGTAGAGAAAAAAATGGCGGACAGGCTCATTATCTTTCTTTTTTCCCTTACTTAGATAATATTAAAGAGTTTAGTGAAATTATTTCTGAATATATTACTAATATTAATCTCA
>CAZOON010000243.1:0-3282 GCA_964581445.1 uncultured Halanaerobiales bacterium
AATATTCCAGCCACAGTATATCCTTCCCAGCATGGGCATCTGAAGAAACTCTTCACCAGCAAAGGTCTCCAGATTAAGGACAAAGATATTCAAAATAGAAATACCAATTACACTAAGTAAAATCCCAAGCAAACCACCAAGAATACCTATTCCGGTAGCTTCGACCATAAAGGAAAAGATAATCTCCTTCTCTTTCATCCCCAGGGCCTTCATCATTCCGATTTCTTCCATTCTTTCCAGAGCGGATAGAATAATTGTATTAATGATACCAACAACAGCAATAATTAATATTATCCCCAGTATAGTCAGGTTTTCAAGATTCTGGGCCTGAGACATAGCAATTACGGCTTGAGCTGAATCTCTCCAGGAAAAAGCCTTAATATTGGACTTTGAGCTAAAAGCTTCATTAAATGTAGCAAGTGCAGAAGCTGTATGTTTGCTTCCCTTTAATCTTACAGAAATACGAGAAAGCTCACCATCAAGGTTCAGGGCCTGATAGGCCCTATTTAAAGGCACATATACAGTGCTATCATTTATTGTAGGATGGGATGTATTAACTATCCCTTTAATCTCTGTATCTATAGTATTATATGTTCCCTCTTTTGTCTTAAAAAGGAGGGTGATATAATCACCAGCCTTGAGCTCCATTAAATTGGCAAGACTGTTTCCAAGAACTGCCCCATTTTCTCCTTTTTTAAAAAAATCACCTTTAATTAAATAATCTTCTGTTTTGTATATTTTTAAATATTCTTCTGCTTCAATCCCCAGTACTGATACCGGTATTTCTTCTATACCATTATTCAGTCTGGCAGAAAATTTAAGTTCTTTAGCATAGCCACTAAAAGAATCCAATTTTTTTATCTCGTTAATAATATTATCATCCATTTTTATTAAATTTTCCAGTGCTAGTTCTTCCCTTTTCTCCCAGTAATCAGGATTTGAGATTTGAACATGGGCTGTCTCCAGATTAATAATATTATCATAGGATAAATTCTCCATACCCAGCATTAGTGAATCTATAAATATATAGGTAAATATGGCCATAGCAATAACAGAGGATGTAATCAGTGTCCTTCTTTTATGACGGGTAAGATTTTTAAAGGCAAGTTTAAGTAGAAACATTATCCTATTCCTCCTGAGCTTTTATTCCATTTTTTAATAATTCTGCAAAAATATTAAAACTCCTATCCATATTTTCATTTATTATATTCGTAAGCGTCAAAATGGTTTTTGCTTACATTACAAAGCGGACAGATGGGATCTTCAAATTTATATAATAAAGGATTATATAATAGCTCTAATTCATGAAATTTTTGTTTCTGCTGTATTGATAAAAAAACCCTTATTTTGGGCATTGTATAGTATATTAAATTTTTTTTATATCCCTAGATGTTAACATCTTCTCTGTGCTCTCCAGGTCAAAAATAAGCTCTTTCAACAAAATCATAAGAGCTTACTAACAATAATCTGTTTAATATTTATATATTAATATTCACTTAGTGATTATTGTAACATAGCATAAATATTGTTTCAATAAATTTATCTTCAGAGTTTTTTATCCATGTTTCTTTTTTACAATGTTCCGTTTTAACTTTGACAATTACTCTAAAATAGTATATTATAAAATAGTACTAATTACGTAATATGTGTTATTGGTATTATTTTATAAATACATATTTAGAAAGGAGATATTATGGATTATGAAGAAAAGTTTAAAAAAATAGATGATCTATTTTTTGATATTATTATTGAGCAATTCAAACATCTGAGTATTTTGGAGTCAGCCCTTAATATACGCGATTTTTTAATAGTACAGTATTTAGCGAAAAACAACTCTGTTATTATGTCAGAACTGATCTCGGTTTTTGGTACTGCAGCTACTACTATGACTGGTATAATTAACAATCTGGTTGATAAAGATTATGTGAAAAGGAGAAGAAGAAATGATGATCGTCGGGTTGTAGAAGTTCTTTTGAGCCAAAAAGGAGAAGAATTTTATAAAAAAGATAAAAATATGGCAAAAGAAAATGCAAGAGATTTGTTAGAAAAAATTGATGATAGATTGCTTGAAAATATACTCGATATTTTCTCAAAGATAAATGAAGAAAATAGTAGAATTACATAAATGGGGGAGAAAATGAAAAAAACATTAAAAAAACCCAGGTTAGTTATTGCAATCGTTTTGATCTTAACAGTCTTTTTTGCCTGGCAGATCCCGGATGTGAAGTTTAACAATAATCTCAAAGTATTTTTACCTGAGACTAATCCGGTCAAAGAAGCTAATCAAAAGATTGAAAATGTTTTTGGTGGATCAAGTATGATGGTTCTGGCTATTAAAAATGAAAAAGCTTCTATTCTTAATAATGAGAGTATTAAGCTGGTTAGAAATTTAACCCAAAAAATAAAAGATATAGAGAATATAGAGAGTGTAGAATCAATTACAAATACTGATTTTATCGAGGGTGTCGATGGTGGTATGAAGATCAGTAAACTTGTTCCAGAAAATATTCAAAATGTAGATCTTGCCTCAAGTTTAAAAAGGAAGCTCTTTTCCTGGCAGGATTTGTATCGGGATAACTTTTATTCTAAAGACCTAAAATCAACTCAGATATCTATTCAGTTAAAAGATGGAATTACGGTAGATAAACAGAGTGAGGTATATTTTGCTTTAAAAGATATAATAAATAATTTTGAAAAAGATGGTTATCAGTTCTATCTGGCAGGTGATCCTTCGGTTTCAGTTCTTTTGGATAATAATATGAAAGGTGATTTGGCTCGCTTGATTCCATTTGTAATCCTGATGGTTATCTTTGCTTTATATATATCTTTCAAAAAGGCAGGCGGGATTATCTTACCCTTATTAGTTGTTTTGATCTCGACTATCTGGACAGTAGGACTTATGGTTCTTTTGGGAATAGAGCTGACCCTTCTGGCTATTGTTATACCTGTTTTATTGATCGGGGTCGGTAGTGCCTATGGGATCCATGTTATAAGCCATTATTATGATCAACTGATGAAAAAAAACAATGGTGGTTTTGGTCAAAAAAGTCATCAGCAGCTTATTATCAGTACTGTAAAAAAGATAGCCAGACCGGTCTTCTGGACTGGAGTCACAACGATGGTCGGTTTTGGTTCTCTAACTGCCAGTAATATAGTACCTATGAAAGAGTTTGGTATCTTTACCGCTATAGGTGTGGCTTTTGCTGTTGTTCTAGCGATTACTTTGATTCCCTCGATATTGCTATTGAGGGATAAAAAATTGGCTTATACTGCTAAAGAAGA
>CAZOON010000244.1:0-3277 GCA_964581445.1 uncultured Halanaerobiales bacterium
AGAATTAGAAAGCAGGGAAAAAAATGGCGGACAGGCTCATTATCTTTCTTTTTTCCCTTATCTGGATAATATTAAGGAATTTAGTGAAATAATTTCTGAATATATTACTAATATTAATCTCAGTACACAGTCAACTGGTCTAAGTGGTTCAGAAATTTTTCAAATAGTAAAGGCCTGTAATGGTATTTTTATTCCTGCACATGTTTTTACCCCCCATAAAAGTTTTTATGGTAATTGTTTTAATACTTATAGTGAGATTTTTACAGAAAAGGAATGGCATGATATTCCTGCAATAGAACTTGGATTAAGTGCTGATACAGAGATGGCTGATCGACTTTTGGAATTACATGATAAGACATTTTTAAGTAATTCAGATGCTCATTCTCTTCCGAAAATTGCCAGAGAGTACAATATTCTTGAGATGAAAAAATTAAATTTTAAAGAATTTGTGCTGGCTTTAAAAAGAAAAGATAAAAGAAGAGTCTATGCAAATTATGGCCTTAATCCTGGATTAGGGAAATATCATCGTACATATTGTATGGATTGTGATAAAAGTTTTGATCTGGATTATCCAGTTTTAAAATGTCCAGAATGTGGAGGAAATAATCTGGTTATAGGTGTTAAAGATAGAATACTTCAAATTAGTAAACTTAATAAGTCTTTAAAGGTTGAGCATAGGCCTGAATATATTCATCAGGTACCATTACTGAATATACCGGGTATTGGTAAAAAGACACATGAAAGATTACTTGAAAAATATGGAACTGAGATGAATGTCTTACATAATGCAGATATAGATGATTTGAAAGATGATTTTGGAAAAAAGATTGCTTTAAATATTATAAAGGCACGTAAAGGAAAGCAGAATATAATTGCTGGTGGAGGTGGAAAATATGGCAAAGTTATGGGTTAAGACCCTAAATGTAAGTTCAAATCCTTCAGGTGCAGCATCTGCAGCCAGAAGTGGCAATATAGTTGTGGTGGTAGATGTAATAGATATGTCAACAACAGCTGAAGCTGCTCTGGAAGCAGGAGTTATTGATGTTCTGGGAGCAAGCCCGGATAATTCCAATCTGCCAGTTACAGTTAATCCTGAAAAAATAGCTTACTTTGCCGGTAAAAAAGCTTTGAAATATGATACTGAAGTAGTTGTAGCAGCTGAGCCCAGATATATAAAATTATTGGAAGATTACAAAAATATTTCTCAGGTAAAAAAGGGAATTGAGAGGGCAGGAAGCAGAATATGTGATATATTACCCAATATTGGGAAGGAAATTGTAGAGCTTGTAAATTTGGAAAATAAAATTTTGCTTATTGTAAGTTCATCTGGAGGTGCAGTATTTGATGCAGCGTTTAATTATGGTGCGCCTGAAGTAATTACTGGCACAATTGCTAGAACTACAAATATGAAAGGAGTAGAGCCAGCAAAAAAGGCGGCTGAAAGAGCAATAAAGTATGCCTCTAGACATCGTTCTGGTATTAGTATTATAGCAGCTAGCTCTAATTCTATAGAAGATGTACTTGCAGCAGAATTTATTAGTAAAGAAATATTAAAGAATGGTTTTTTAAATATAGATGAGAGTGATTAGACATATCCTGTCCTCAGTTTTCATATTATTTAGAAGGGGGAGGACAGGATATGAAATTCATTTATGTAATATATATTCAAAATCAATTACCTTTACTGGTATTTCTTATTATATTATTTATATCGGGTATTGCTTTTGGAACTATTGCTGTAAATACTGTAAATTATGAATTAAAGGAAAATCTTTTTTCATATTTTAATAATTTTTTAAGAGATTTTACTAAATTAGAATATGATAAGGCTAGATTTATGCATGAAAGCATTAAATTCAATATGCTTACATTAGGTATAATATTTTTGCTTGGATTAACTGTGATTATCATGCCAGTAATAATATTAATTATTTTTTTTAAGGGATTTGTACTTGGGTTTAGTGTAGGCTTTTTAATAGATTATTATTCTTATAAAGGTTTATTAATGGCTTTTATAACAATTTTACCGCAAAATATTTTTATAATCCCGGCTTACTTACTAAGTGGACTAAGTTCAATAAGTTTTTCTTTTTTGTTAATTAATTATTATAGAAATAGAACTCGTCTGGGAAGGCAGGATTTTATTGATTTTTTTGTGAAAAATATTATTCTGGCTTTTATGATGTTAGGTGGGACTTTAATAGAAACATATATTAGTCCAATTTTAATGAATAATATTTTAAATTATCTTTGAAAATCTAATATTTATAGGTAAAATTCAACTTTAACCACTTCTCCAATGATTAATATATCATTTTTATTTTTCATAATTTGATTATATGAAGGATTATCAGAATGCAAAATATAATTGTCTTCATTTATATATATTCTATATAAATTTTTATTCCCATTATAATTAACCAGAAATATTTTCCCCTCATTAATAGTTTTATTTTTTTTAATTAAGACCATATCACCCGGGTATATCCTACTTTCTGTCATATTATTATTTTTAACTTTATATTTAAAAAGATTATTATTATAGCTAGTACCGGTTTCATGAATAGTATTTTTTGAAAATTCAGTATTCGCCAGATATATATTGTCACTTAATCCTAATAGATAATCAGTTGATATCTCATATAATTTAGCAAAAAGAATTAATTTATCAATTGGTGGTATTCTTTCATTGCGTTCATACATGGCAAGAATGGAAAAGGACATATTTAGTTTTTCCCCTAGTTCTCTTAAAGTATAATTGTTATTTTTTCTAAAATATCTCAATTTTTTACCCAGATTATGCATAAAATCACCTCTAATTGCACCGTGAGTTTATTATAACACAAAAAATTGCCTATTTTGTTCACAAAAAGTGCAACAATGTAAAATATTTAGTTTTTTTAAGTTAAAGCAGAATAAATGGCATATATAACCATAAATAATAAAATATGATAATTGTATTAATTGCACTAATAGTATACAATTTTTATGTGGGAGGTATACTTATGCATAATAAGGTTAAAGAGTACAGGAAAAAGAAAAATATTAGTATTCAGAACTTGGCAAAAGAGGCTGGAGTTACTAAGAGTATGATTTAACAGATTGAAAGAGAAGAAAAGTTGCCATCATTGAAAGTTGCTCAGAGGATTTCAAAAACTTTGGGGGAGAGTCTTGAGATTTTATTTCCTTTTGAGGAAAATGAATTGTTATGAAATATATAAAAGAAGAAAAAAAAGATATTAAAATGATGATCGAGTTGGTAAGGGATGATTTAAAA
>CAZOON010000245.1:0-3264 GCA_964581445.1 uncultured Halanaerobiales bacterium
ACTGGTGAAAAGCTTGTCCAGGTAACTGAAAAATTTCTTGACTCATAACAATATTCTCTAATTAAATCGGTTGATAAAAGGCTGCCATAGTAATAAGCAACAAGATATCACAGGATGGGTACAGACGGGTTAATTAATTTACCAATCTCCTTACAGTTTTAAAAATAATCTATTCGTCAAAAAAATAATCATTATCTATATTTTTCAATTTATAGACATCTTCCTCAAATACCCCTACATCAAAATCAATCATATATTTTGCTAAAAGCTCTCCATCTATAAAAACAATTTTACTGGTAATATTTGATACATAATCTTTTGCTCTTTTACTAAAATATGAAGTAGTGATAAAAATTCCTTTTTTTGCTCTTTTCCCTTCCAATGCCCCGGCAAACTTCTGAATTTCCGGTCTGCCTACAACATTTTCCCACTTTTTAGCCTGGACATAAATAATATCTAAACCTAACCTATCTTCATTTATAATCCCATCTATCCCGCCATCATTTACTTTTCCAATTGCTTTACCAGCATCAATACGCGATCCTCCATATCCCATATTAATTAGCAAGTCAATAACCAGTTTTTCAAAGAAGTCTGGTGTTAAATTTTTTACTTTATCCAGTAATTCTTGGGCTAATTCATCCCTAAGTGTCTGATATGCATCTTCTAATATCTCTTTTGGAGTTTTTTCTTCAAAATCATCATTATCCAGATCTTGATTTTCTGTATTAACCGATTTGGATTTAAATTCAATAAATTCTTCAAACTTCTTTAGATATTCATTATCAATTGTTTCAGGTTCATCTTTTACTACAATTATACCCCTCTCAGTTATTTTAAAATAACCACGTTTGGTATATTCTAATAATCCAGCTTTCTTAAGATAGGTTTTTGCCCAACCTACTCTATTATCAAATAATGCCTGCTGTCCGCTTGGTAACAATTCTTTTTTCTCCTCTTCAGTTAAATCAAATTTTTCAGCTAAGTGACTTATAGCACTTCTTAAAGAATGTTCCTCCTGATCAGCAGCAAATTTTAATAAAGGTAACATTAATTCTTGATATTTCGGGATAGCCATTCTATTCACTCCTAAATTACTATAATCATACTAAATGATTTTACTTAAAATTTTACATATAATGTTTATTTAATCTCTATATATTTTTTGATAAAATTCATCTGCGTCTGTTTCAACATCATAGTCAACACCGATTGTATCAAAATGTTTTTCAGCACAATAAATTTTATGCTGTTCTTTAACCCGTAATTCTTCGGGGTCATCTTTACCTTTGGTTTCTCTTACTAAATACAGTTTGTCCTTTTTATTTCCAAACTCATCCTGTATTTGAAAAACTATAGCCCAATCAGGATTATATTCTCCTATTGGAGTAGGTACAGTAAACCATCCAGGTAATTTTATAAATAGCTTAACTTCATCCATATTATCAAGTAAATGAGCAAAATCTTTTTCAACATCAGAATCATATTTTACATAGTCATAAATAGATCTTTTTACTGGTATTAAACTGTCCTCATACCCCTCTATTTTATCAAACAATGCCATTTTATAATAATCATCTGTCTCTATATAACTAATTCCTTTTACAAGAAAATCACGCTTTACCTTTTCAATAGCAGTAGCAACTCTATTAATATATTCAGCGGGATTATTAAATACCTGTTCTAAATTATTTGTTTGCACAAGGATTTTACGAATTGTTCGTCTAGTTAATGAAGTTTCCTCTGCTAAGCGTTGAGATACATTAGGCAATTCATAGTCTCTTTTAATTTCAGTTTCTCCTGAGCCAACTAAAAGGGTATCTAATTCGCCACTATCTTTTATATCTTCAACAACTGCTTTTTCCGTTCTTATTTTAATTCTAGGCACCTTGATTTTATTTATTTCTTCAATTGCTTTTTCAATCAGTGCCTTCCGGTCTAAATTAATATCATAGTAAGTTTTTCTTGATATTTTATTCCATAATTCCTTAAAGTCAGGATTTAGTTTAAATCCTTTTTTTAAATTTATTATTTTACGCTTTTTAGCATTTTCTGGTTTAGGAGACTCTGTTCCTTCCCTTAATTCTTCAATATACTCAGTTTGAAGTCTAGAAACATATTCCTCATATGTTTCGTTAGCAACAACAGTTAGTCGATTTATCTCTTCATCAAATATACGTTCCCCTTCTTGATTAACTGCAAGTCTAACCCCCCGGCCAATTTCCTGCCTTTTTCTAATAGTTGATATTGTTCTGTTAAGGGTACATATATTAAATATATTAGGGTTATCCCATCCTTCACGTAATGCTGAATGGGAAAAAATAAATTCTGTAGGTTCTTCAAAGGAAAGTAATTTTTCTTTATCTTTCATTATTAAATCATAGGCTTCTTTATCCTGCTCCATATATGATTCAGATTTATACTCAGAAAAATAACTACCCTGAACATCTTTTGGTTCTACATCTTTATAATGATTGGCCCAGGGTTCATCTCGTTTGCGAAGTTCATTATATACCTCTTCAAATGAATTTCTTATGTAGCCATCATCATCAGTATAATTCTTTACTTGATCAATAAAAAATAATGATAAAACCTTTATACCTTCTTTTCTAAGTTCTGCTGCCTTATTCATATGTTCTCTTACTGTATAACGTATCTGAGCTTTTGCAATAGCTTTATGATCCGGCCCTAAAGCTGGTTCATCTTCTCTAGCAGTAATTCCATTAGCAAATTCAACTTCTCCATATTGAGCATCTAATCTTTCCATAACAAAACCTTTATAAGCCTCAAGCCCGCTTTCTTTATATAAATCATCACCTTTTCTGAAAGTCCTGATTTTTGGTTTCACATCTGGACCCTGACGCATATAAACTTTAAGTTTTGTACTTATCACTGTTTTTTTACTATCAACAGAACGACACTCAATATATGCATTATTTTCATCATGATCTTCTGTAACAGAAGCAACTTCAATTTTTTTAACAAGTCTTAATCTATATGCATCTATGGGAGTTAAACGATAAATGAGATTATAATATTTCCTATGAGAAGCTGAATATCTAAGTTTAAACAAAGGATTTAAATTAGATAATGCTTCTTTTGAAGTTTCACTTTCCATATTCTGAGGTTCATCAAGAATTAATACTTGACGGGTAGCTCTGACAAGTTCTATAGGTTTATTACCACTTAGCCTGTCCATCCGCCGGTTGAAGATATTTCTATCTTTATTAAATGAATCAAGGGTAATCACCATAATTTCAAGGG
>CAZOON010000246.1:0-3258 GCA_964581445.1 uncultured Halanaerobiales bacterium
GTGGGTGAAGCAATGGTGAGTCTGGTGCTTGCAAATGCATTATTGGAAAAATTCGGAGGAGATAGCTTGGAGGAAATTGAACTAAATTATAATAATTTCATTGATGGATTATTATAAGGTGAATGAGATAGAGAAGCAAAATTTTAATGAGGTGATTTTTATGAGAATAACTATTCTTGGTTTTATGGGCACAGGGAAGAGTTCTGTGGGTAATTTGCTGGCTGAAAAGATTGTTTATCCTTTTTATGACCTGGATGAATTAATAGTAGAGGAAAAAGGAATGAGCATTAATGAGATATTTAATATGTATGGAGAAGATTATTTTAGAGAAGTGGAGAAAAAAGCTCTTAAAAAAATAGTTTTGGAAAAAGATGATTTTGTTCTCGCTAGCGGAGGTGGTGTTGTAATATCTCCGATAAACAGAAATTTCATTAAAAAATATACCCTGCCCATTTTGCTAGAGGCCTCAGTTGATGTTATTTGTAATCGTTTAAAAGATGATAATTCAAGACCATTACTTAAAGTAGAAAACCCACAAAGAGAGATTGAAAAATTATTGCTGCAAAGAAATTCTTATTATCATCAATTTAATCATAGAATAAATACGAATAATAAAGATATTTCTGTAATTGTAGCAGAAATTTTAGCTATTATTAGAAAAAAGAATAAATGGGGTTGATAGGATGTTAAATATTTCTTATGAATTAGAGATAATAATTGATGAAAGGGAAAAAAGGTATCCAATTTATATCGGGAATAATATATTAAAATTTCTACCGGATATACTAGATAAAATAAAATATAATAAAATTATGATTGTAAGTGATGAAAATGTATATAAACTTTATGCTGATAAAATAAGTAAAATACTTTCTGATGCTAATCTTGAATATTATTTTCATATAATACCAGCAGGAGAAGAGTCAAAAAGCTATAAATTTTTAAAAAAAGGTTATGAAGCTTTACTAAACAAGAGTTTTGCTAGAGATGGCCTTATTATATCTCTGGGTGGAGGAGTGCCTGGAGATTTAGCTGGTTATTTGGCTGCCAGTTTTATGAGGGGTATAAAATATATCCAGATTCCCACTACTTTGTTAGCACAGGTTGATAGTAGTATTGGGGGCAAAACAGCTATTAATTTACTTGAAGGGAAAAATCTTGTTGGTAGTTTTTATCAACCAGAGGTAGTGCTTATTGATATAAAATTTTTAGAAACTTTAAATGTGAGAGAATTTAAAACAGGTATGGCAGAAGTAATTAAATATGGGATAATATTTGATGAAGATTTTTTTGAATATCTATCTTTAAATCGTAATGCTATTATGAAACTAAGTAAAGAGGAATTACTACATATAATAAAGAGGTCATGTGAAATTAAAGCTGAAATAGTTAGTGAAGATGAAAAAGAAAGTGGTATCAGGGCGATACTTAATTTTGGGCATACACTGGCTCATGGTCTTGAAGCAATTACTGCTTATAAAAAATATACCCATGGGGAGGCAGTAGCCATAGGTATGGTTGCAGCTTCTTTATTATCTTATAAATTATCAATATTATCAGAGGAAAAAGTAAATTTAATAAGAAATATTATAAGTGAGTATAATTTACCAGGTGAATTTGCAGAAAATATAAATAAAATATATGAGTATTTAAAAAATGATAAAAAAGTAAAGGATGGGAAGATAAGATGGATACTTTTAAATGATATTGGAAAAACAATTATAAAAAGTGATCTGGATAAAAAATTAATACTAAATGTAATGGAGGAATTAAAATGTTAAGTGTAGCTCTTATACATGGTCCAAATCTTAATTTGCTTGGTAGTAGAGAGTCCGAAATATATGGGATGAAAACATTAAAGGAGTTAAATAAGGATATAGAAAACAAAGCTGAAAAATTAAATATCAAAGTTAATATTTTCCAGAGTAATAGTGAAGGTGAGATTGTTAATTTTATTCATCAATGTCAGGGTAAAGATAAAGGTATAATTATTAATCCTGCTGGTTTAACACACTATAGTATTGTATTAAGAGATGCCCTGCTAGCGGTCAAATTACCTGTAATTGAGGTACATATAAGTAATATATATAAAAGGGAAGACTTTAGGCATAAATCAGTTGTTGCACCTGTGGCTGTAGGACAAATATCTGGGCTGGGAAGTGATGGATATTTTTATGCCCTGGAGGCAATGATTGAAATCTTAAAGAGAGGAAGTTTTTAAAATGATAGAGAGAATAAATAAGTTAAGAAAAATTATGACAAGAGATGGAATTGATGCATTTTTGATTAAATCAGGGGTAAATAGGCGTTATATCAGTAATTTTACTGGTACTTCAGGGATTGTTCTCATTACACCTCAAAATAATTATTTTATTACTGATTTTCGTTATACACAACAGGCAAAAAAAGAAATCAATAATTTTGAAATTCTTGAACTTAATAATAAGCAAACAGAAAAAATTAATGAATTATTGAAAAATGAAGAAGTTAATTCACTCGGTCTTGAATCAAAAAGATTGAATTATAAAGAATATACAGATTTAGAAAAAAAACTCGATATTAGTAATATTATAGCAAGTGAAGATTTGGTAGAAGAATTGAGGTTAATAAAGGATGAAAGTGAAATTGAAAAGATTAAAACTGCAGTAGAGATTACAGATAAAGCATTTAATCACATTCTGGATTATATTAAACCTGGTATACGTGAAAGGGATATTGCCCTTGAACTTGAATATTTTATGAAGAAACAGGGGGCAGAAAGAAATTCATTTACTTTTATTGTTGCTTCAGGAAAGAGGTCGTCTATGCCTCACGGAGTTGCAAGTGATAAAATAGTTGAATCTGGTGATTTTATAACCATGGATTTTGGAACTGTTTATGCTGGGTATTGCTCAGATATGACCAGGACGGTTGTGCTGGGAGAAGCTACTGAAAAGCAAGAAAATATATATAATATTGTTTTAGAGGCACAACTTGAGGTGATTAGAAGAGTTAAACCCGGCATGAAGACAAAAGAGCTTGATAAAGTTGCCCGTAGTATTATCGCAGATGCGGGATATAGAGAATATTTTGGACATGGACTTGGTCATGGCGTAGGATTGGAGGTTCATGAAAACCCACGTGTTTCTTATACATCAGATGAAATTTTGAAACCCGGGATGATAATAACTGATGAGCCTGGTATATATCTTCCTGGCTGGGGAGGGGTTAGAATAGAAGATGACCTTCTTATAACCGAAGATGGATGTGAAGTTTTTA
>CAZOON010000247.1:0-3250 GCA_964581445.1 uncultured Halanaerobiales bacterium
TTTAAAGTTAAAAAATTCGGAAAGAGATTTTAGAATAAGGTATAAAAAACGCCTTGCGAATTAACGAAAGGCGTTTGGTAATGCAAATAGATTTTTTAAGTATATTTCAAGGATTTAGGAAACTTCAAAAATGTCTTTAAATTTGATAGTCCATTTACCATTCTTCTTTTCTAATAAAAAAAATCCTAAATAACTTGCCAGAGGGTGTGTAGAATGGCTTGCATATAAAGCTGCGGTATTCTTTTCTGTATCCCATACTATCCTCGATATAGATATTAATTGGGGATATTTACCCTCGTAATCTTTTAAAGAATTCCCAAAAATTAAAGTATGTCCTTCCTCGCTTTTAATTAAATTCTTTTTAATCGTTTTCTCATCTAAAAAAGCTAAACTATCTGCCATATTTTGATATTTTTTTAATTCTTCTGGCAGGGAAAATTTTTTAGAAGTTTTAAACATTATTGTATTTACAATAACTGTCATTTTTAAATTGTTCAAAGAATCCCAATTTATTTTTGGAGGCATTGAGCCATCCTTTGGTGGTGGCGGAGGTAAAGGAAAAGGAACTGTCATTGTATCAATCATGAAACTTAAAATTTCTGCTTCTTGCTCGGAGTTGTCAAAAGAATTCCTTGCATTATTTTCCACGCATCCCATAAAGGTTACAGTAAATATTAGAAATGATAGGGCGACTGTTTTTCTATTCATTACAGTCAATATTGAAATTTTCTACTACTGTGTTACGGTATTGACCATATTGTTCGTCAATGTTTCCTAATGAATTATTAGGGTCAAAATTTCGCAAACCATCCCAGGAAAAAACTTTATAATAATTTAAAGGATACTGATAATTATCCAATTTCCTCAAGGCTCTAGCCATTGGAGTTATGTAATATTGAGTCATATATGGATGGTCTATATGGTGATTTTCTACAGCCAGTTTATAATATTTATAATACTCAAATAATTGTGGTTTATCATTAGGGTCCACATTTCCGTTGTGATGCTCATTTACATATCTAAAAATCTCAGCATGAATACCTTCATGTAAAATGTGCGTGGCCAAATCAATAGAATTTAAATTAGTATCTGATATTTTAATAGTTATTTCTCCGGTAGTATCTATATTTTCTCCATTAGTACAGGCTGGATTACCATTACATTCCCCAATGGTAAAAGTTAATTTATAATCCGTATTTCCAGAAAATTGGTTAATTGTTTTATCAACTAGATTATCATTCAATGCTAACACCTCATTAAGAACTTTTGTCAAACAAGGATGTTCATAAATTGATTCATTAATATTGATACTATCATTGACAGCATCCCAATTGGAAAGATTTTCATCGGCTGTCATAGAATTATTATTTGTACTCGAAACAGTACCAGTACCAACGCCGCCGCCAGGGCTATAGTAGCTATTATCTGCGCCACCACTATCAGAGGGATAAATATGAGTTGTAGAAACGTAGGAATAGGTTCAGAAGTATCAGGGGATGGAGTTGTTCCAGTTAGATATGTTGTACCTAAACATTGATCATAGTTAGCACTTTGATCCGAATAAATTTAAAAACACATCTCACTTACAACCTGTTAGATAAACTTTATTTAAATCATAACCAATTAACTTCATAAGCACATAATTCTTCTTTATTAATAATAAAAACTCGCAAAATTTTATGGGTAATCGGAGGTATTGGTTTAGTTCCTAACTCTTTCTGAATTTCCGAAGCTCTTTTTTCATATTCTTTTGTTTCTATCCTGTAAAGGTCTTTAGAAGAGTAAATACTTAAATTTCTTAAATCCTCTTTTTTTAAAGTATAACTTGTATGATTTTGAGCTTGATGAATAAATTTATTTCTTTTAGTAAGGAAAATAACTTCATCCTCTGAAGGCTTCTTTACTACTTCAAAAGAATCCATAATGTAAACTACAGGTTTTTCAAACCATTCTCCATCTTTAGATAATTGATAATAATCTTTGTTATTTTGCGAAAAACCTAGAAGAGAAATAAAAAAAAACAAATAAATGACTAAATTTCTCATAATTAATTACAATTGTTACGACCGTTAAAAAAATATTGAGATAAATTATTTAATATTCGGTTCTGTTCAGACTCGGTGAGATTATTCCAAGCTACAGAATAATTTCCATCCTCCAATTTACGTAATCCAGCCCAAGCGATATCTTCATAAATTTCTGGGTTTAAATTATTATTATCAAATTCACCAACTATATCAGCTATGACTTCGATATAATGTTCAGCCATCATGTTATGATTCCAGGTTGGTTTATAATTTTCTACGTAATAATCATAAATACCGAAAAAATTATTCCTTAAATTATTTACATAATTTACTTGCTCCTGTATAGTCATATTTTCTGGATTTAAACTACCTGCTTGTGCCGCTGATAACATTTTTCTATAAATTTCAGCATGTATAGTTTCATGAACGAAAGCTGTAGCACCGCCCAAATCGGAAATATTATTTAACTGAGTATTACTCATTTCAATTTCAATCCAATAGTTTTCTGGTGGATTTGTAATACCGTAGTTTCCAGATGGTAATAAATTATTAATTGTGAATTTTAAATGTGCAACAGGAAAATCGCCATCAAATTCTTTAATGGCATCTACAAATCCCGTGCTATTTTGATTAAGTTTATTGTAAATACATTTTGCTTTTCCCTCCAACTCACTATCATCAATCTTATCCTCTTCAGTATTATCATCGTCAGAACTTGAAGAAGTCCCACCGCCTCCACCAGGGCTATAATAGTAGTCGTTATCTCCACCGCCGTCGTTATTAGGATAAATAAGGGTTATAGAAACATAGGGTATGGGGTTAGAATTTTCAGAGTCCGGAGATGTACCAGTCAAATATGTTGCTCCTAAACATCCATCATAAATAGCTTTTTTATCCGTATAAAGTTGATCACAGTTAGAATTTTTATTTTCATTTTCGGCAATGAATAATTTGGCAATTAATTTACCATTCTTAACCTGAAACCCGGAAATAAATTCCATATTTAAATCAGATATTACTATTCTACCAGTGAACCCGCTAGCAGCTTCAGTTTCTTTAACAGCAACTAGGTGATAAAGGACTTCCTTAATTTCTCCATTTAATTCAAGTAACAATAAGCTACTATTAACATTTTCATATTCAGTTTCCACAGGAATCACTGCCATAAGTTCATTACTATTAAGGATAGAATCATACCGAAATTCTTCATAAAAAATTTCAAG
>CAZOON010000248.1:0-1122 GCA_964581445.1 uncultured Halanaerobiales bacterium
ATCTTTAAATTATTATAGTCAGGTACATTTAATAAATAACCGGTATCTTCCAACACCCTCAAAAATTTATAAAATAGTTCTGGCCCAACAGAAAGTTGCAGGACCTCAGCGCCATATGATTCGCATTTTCTACCTTTTTCTAAAATTTCAGGCTGGCCCTGTCCTTTACTATCAAAGGCCTCCTGTACAATAATACAGTCCAGACCTCTCATTACAGCCTGGGAGGCAACTGCTGCCCCATAATTACCGCTTGTAGCAGCTACTACTCCTTTATAACCATTTTTCAGGGCATGATATACTGATACAGATGCCCTTCTGGCCTTAAAACTACCTGAAGGATTAGATGCTTCGTCTTTTAAAAATATCCGGGCACCCTTACCTTTTGGTGCTAATTTTCTGGCGAGTTTGCTAATATTCCTCAATTCAAGTAAGGGAGTATTTCCAACACCAGTTTCACTTTGAATACTTCTGATTTCATCCAGGTCATAGCCAACCTCTGACATCATTTTTTCATAATCAAAAGCAATATTTCCACTGGTAAATCTTTCATAATCTATTCCAACAGCCTTTTTCATTATCTCATTTTTTCTGTCCATTACTGATTTATAATCGTTTTTCAACCTTTACACCTCCTCTTCTTCCTTTAAAATTTCTTTTACCTGTCTTCCTATTCTTAATATTTCTGCAATAGGTTTACCAAATTTATGTTCATAGGAAGGATCTGGATCTTTTAAAATTCCCTTTAATTTGCGACCAATATATGTTTCAATTTCAACTTCTTCCCCTACTTCTGCATCCTCAAGTAAAAAACCATTAATCCTTAATTCAAGTGCTACTTTTTTGGTATCATCTGGAGCCTGAGGCGCTCTTTCTCCAGCTGGTAATACTATGGAGTGAATCTGTACCCATTTACCGGCTTTCACATTTTCGCTCATTTTTACACCTCCAAAAATTTTAAATAAAATATATGACACTACCACAAAAAGCATATAACCCTTTTGTGGTAGTGATACACTTAATCTATATAAATACCTACTCTTTGTTAAAAAGAGTATAGTTATTATTTATTTTCTTCTACTAATTTCCTGACATCACCCATCATTGCTGCTGGTACAGGTAAAT
>CAZOON010000248.1:1132-3229 GCA_964581445.1 uncultured Halanaerobiales bacterium
GCCATTGTTCCAATTCCACCTGGAATTTCAGGATTTATAGACATATTAATTTCAGGTGTACCCTTAATATTTATATAATCACCAGTTTCAGTACCCTCTTTTTCAGGCTGAATCTGCTGTGGATGTTCCAGAACAATCAGGTTTTCTCCATCTTTAATTCCATAGGCAATGTGTTTGCAACCTGCTACCATACCAGGCTTCACTTTAACATGAGGAGTTTCACGCTCTGTTTCTGATACGATTGGCTCTCTTGTCTGTTTAATTTCATCCAATTCCCAGCCAAGTCTGTCAGCAATCATATTAATTGATTCTTTGAATCCTATATGACCAACAATTGAACCATCAGCAAGACCTTTTTCAAATTCTTCAACAGTTGTACCTACACCCTGAGTTTTCATAACGGTTGGTCCAAAAGGTGATAGGTCATTAACGCGAGCCGCTTCAATCCTTTCTACATTTGCACAGGCACCGGTCAGATTAAGAATAAGTTCATCAAGTACAAAACCAGGGTTAATACCTGTACCCAAAGCAGTAACTCCATTTTCTTTTGCTATTTCATCAAGTTTTGCAGCAAGTTCTTCATCTTCTGCAGAAGGATAGGATAATTCCTCTGCTATTGTAATAACATTAACACCTTTTTCCATGATTAATTTTAACTGGGGAAAGGCATCTTTTACAAAAGAAGTAGTTGCATGTAAAACAATATCTACATCTTCACATATTGCTTCTTCGGGATCATTTGTTACCTTTACACCAAGCTCTTTATCCAATCCAAGAATTTCTCCTAAATCCTTACCCTTTTTTGTCTCCCTATTAGCAATTCCACCTACAAGCTCTATGCCTTCTTTATTAGCAAGAAACTTGCCCATTCCACTACCCATTGAGCCAAGGCCCCAGAGTACTACTTTTAAATTTTCCATTTACATCACCTCATATTTTTTTTAAATCAAAAGTTTTTTAAATCCAATTTAATTAAAATTCTTTTAATACATCTTTTACTGGTGTATACTCCATATCAAATGCCTCTGCTACTGCTTTATATATTATTTCACCTTCATATACATTTAATCCTAAAGCAAGTGCTTTATCTTCTTTTAAGGCCTTTTTATATCCCTTATTAGCTAAAGCAATTGCATATGGTAATGTTGCATTTGTCAGAGCATATGTAGATGTCCTGGCTACTGCTCCTGGCATGTTTGCTACTGAATAATGGATTACTCCATCTTTTTCAAATACTGGGTCATCATGTGTTGTTGGATAGGTTGTCTCTATACATCCACCCTGGTCTATTGCTACATCTACTATTACTGAGCCTTTTTTCATTTCTTTTATCATATCTTCTGTTACCAGTTTTGGTGCCTTAGCCCCGGGTATTAATACTGCCCCTACTACTAAGTCTGCTTCTTTTATCTCTTCTAAGATATTATAGTGATTTGACATTACTGTCTTAACTTTGCCCTGGAAAATATCATCCAGATATCTCATCCTGGCTGCACTTATATCCATCATGGTTACATCTGCACCAAGTCCAACTGCCATCTTGGCTGCGTTTAATCCTACTATACCTCCACCAATTACTACTACTTTTCCTGGTTTTACTCCTGGTACTCCACCTAAGAGTGTACCATTTCCTCCCTGAGGTTTTTCTAGAAAACGTGCACCTTCCTGAGTTGCCAATCTACCAGCAACTTCACTCATAGGTGTTAATAGTGGTAAGGAGCCATCTTCTAACTGGATTGTTTCATAGGCAATTGATACTACTTTTTTCTCCATTAAGGCCTTTGTTAATTTTTCCTCTGCGGCCAGATGAAGATAGGTATAAAGAAGCTGCCCTTCTTTAAAATAATCATATTCTTCTTCTAATGGCTCTTTTACCTTCATTATCATATCTGCCTCAGCAAATACTTCTTCTGGTCCTTTAAGCATTTCTGCACCAGCGTTTACATAATCCTCATCACTAATGCCACTACCTATACCCGCACTCTTTTCAATAACAACCTTATGACCTTCACCTGTTAATGCCTTAACCCCTGCAGCTGTGATTGCCACCCTGTTTTCATTGTTTTTAATCTCTTTGGGTACACCTATTATCATCTT
>CAZOON010000249.1:0-3229 GCA_964581445.1 uncultured Halanaerobiales bacterium
GTTGAGATATTATCTATAACAGGAGAGATTATAACTACAGATGAAAATGGGAGATATCATCTACTGCTAGCAAATAATTCAGGTAATAACAGGGGTAAAACCATAGTTTTAAAGGTAAATAAAAGTAGTTTACCAGGTAATGCTAAGATAATAAGTAAAAATCCATTAACAATTAAATTAAGTTCAGGCTTAATGCAAAAAGTTAATTTTGCAGTAGAAATAGAAGAATAAATCTCATCTCCGAGTAGTTTGTTTTTCCTTGAAATAAAGGTGTTGACAGAAGAATTCCGGTTTTTCATGAACCGGGATTCTTCTATTTATTGAATAGTGAACTAACATATGGTAAACTAGATTTAAGAATATAATCAGTGAAAAATACAAGAAGGATGTGTTTTAGATGAATAAAAAACAAATTCCGCTTGGTATTGATGATTTTAAAGAAATAATAAAAAAAGATGCCTACTTCGTAGATAAAACACTGTTTATTAAAAAGATAATGGAAAATATAAGTAAAGTTGTACTTTTAACAAGACCCCGTAGATTTGGTAAAACCTTAAATTTTAGTATGTTGAAATATTTTTTAGAAATACCTGCCTGCAGGAAATTACAGGGCAGGGATCAGGATTATTCCTATTTATTTAAGGGACTTAATATATCTAGAAAAGAAGACCTAGTAAAAAAACATATGGAAAAATACCCAGTGATCGATATATCATTTAAGAAGGTAAAAGCTAATAACTGGGAAGATGCTGAGTATTATTTTAAAGAAGAAATAGCCAATCAATATAAAAACCATAGATATTTATTAGATGAAGATATAATGCTTGATTTTGAAAGAATTGAGTATCAGAGGATTATCAATAAACAGGGTAAAATATATGAATATACCTCAGCAATAAAAAAATTATCAGAGTATTTATCTTCACTTTATAAGAAAAATGCAATAGTATTAATTGATGAATATGATACCCCTCTTCATTATGCTAAACTTAATGGATATTATGATCAGATGCTGAATATAATGAGGGCCTTAATGGTTGATGGTATGAAAGGAAATAAATATTTAGAAAAAGGAATAGTAACCGGGATTATGAAGATATCTCAGGAGAGTATCTTTAGTTCCTTTAATAATCCTGAAATATCCTCTCTGACAGACAGTTATTGTGAAGGAGATTTTGGTTTTACTGAAGAGGAAGTAAGTGAGTTACTTGATTACTATAACTTAAATAAATATAAAAAGATGATTGAAGAATGGTATAATGGTTATCTCTTTGGTGGAGATACAGTTATCTACAATCCCTGGAGTGTATTAAGTTTTGTGAAAAATGATAACCATCAACCCCAGCCCTACTGGATTAATACCGGTGATACCAGTTTGATAAAAAGGTGCATGCAGCTTGATGAAATCACCAGTAAGGACTATATTGAAAAATTACTAAAGGGAAAGACTTTAGAAAAGAAGATAGACCAGGATATAGTCTATGAAGATGTTTTTAATGATGTAGATAAAGCCTTAAGTTACTTACTCCATGCCGGGTATTTAAAGGCAAAAAGAAAGAGCAGGGAAGAAAACAAATATCTATTAAGTATTCCAAACCGGGAGATAGAAGAGATATATAAAACTATCTTACAGAACTGGTTTAGTAGAGAACAAAAAATAGGAAATTTGGTTGTGAAATTAATAGATAGTTTGTTAAAAAAAGACTTTGATTCTTTTGAAATATACCTTCAGGATTTGCTTATCATCAATATCAGTTATTATGACGGTATAAAGAAAATAGAACGGTCACTTAAAGGAGAGGAAAAAGAAAAACATGAAAATTTCTATCATGGTCTGATACTTGGACTTATGCTTCATCTATCTGATGATTATTATATAGAGAGTAATAAAGAATATGGTAAGGGAAGACCGGATATAGTGATATTACCAAAAGAGTTAAATAAAACTGCTTTTATATTGGAGTTTAAAAATGAATATACTACTTCCAGTAAGACGTCAAAAGAATTAGCTAAAGCGGCTATAACTCAGATAAAAGAAAAACAGTATGAAAAGGGTGTTAAGAAAACAGGAGTTAAGCAGGCCATTAAGTTAGGGCTTGGTTTTAAAGGTAAGGAAGCTGCAGTGGAATTTGATTTTTAATTACTTATTATGCCCTCTATAAGGCTAAAAATGAAAAAACAGATTATTTAATTTATGATAAATAAGTAAATATAGAAGCTCCATCAAATCTTGTCTATGATTTAGGTGGTGAGGTTCACGATGATTAAGCAAATAGAGAAGTTTTATTACTACTGAATTTAGCCTATTGATTATTATTCAATATATATATTTTAACAAAGTGCTTTAATTCTCTTTTTATGATTTTTAAGAGAATTTATGGCACTTTTTTTGTTTTTTCTTGATTTTTTGGTACTTATGGCCCAATTGTTTAGATTACTTTTAGATTAATTTGTTATGATATGTATTAGATGCTCTAATATTGTATATAATTATACCTAATTTATATTTATTTATATTTTGGTTTTCTTAATTGGAGGTGTTTAATATTACTTTCTACCTGACTCAAGTGGAGTCATTAAATAAAGATAAAGATTTTATAGTGGAATCTATTTTTGATGAGATTAAATATTATACTAACCCGGATTTATTAATAAAAGAAATAAAAAAGTCTGGAAGCAGAGGCCTAATAATTATCGATTACAGCAGCAAAAGATTTGATCCCATTATTTTTACTAAAAAAGTAAAATTTCTTTTTAAAGATATAGCAGTAATATTAGTTATGGGAAATAGAAAAAGAGCTGCTGAAGCATATAAGGTGGGAGTAGATGACTATATTTTAAAGCCTTTAAACTTAGAGCGCTTGCATAAAGCAGTAAAAAATATAAAGCACAGGAGGGAAGAAGTATGAAATTATTTAAATATAATTTTTCTTTTTTAATAATATTGATGTTTTTATTAATTTTTATGGTGTTTATCAGTTCAGCTGAAAATATTTTAGCTGAAGATAAGGCTCAGTTTTATGAGTCAGAATTTTTTATTGGTTTAGCAGAACTATATTATGGGAGTAATTCTATTGAAGGTAATATTGAACTTATAGAAGAAAGTGATAATTTTGTTAAAAAAGTAGATATGGGCAGGATGACTTTTTATCTGAAAGGCAGGATTAAAGGAAAGTATCTGCTGACAGCCTGGTTTGATACTGGTGAAGAAAAAATAGATGAGATATTT
>CAZOON010000250.1:0-3227 GCA_964581445.1 uncultured Halanaerobiales bacterium
TCAAGCATTAATTGAAATAAGAGATCACATTAACAAAAAATTTAATATAGAAAAAGAAGATATAATTTATGAGTAAAACGCAGAATAAAATATTATGCCTATAAGTAAATATATACCCTGCACGACTATTAAAACAGGCCGAAGCCATGGATGGCGAGAGGCCTGTTTTCTAGAATGAGCAGAACAGGAGGTTCTGCGAGTGGCAAGGAAAGGGTATATATTTACTTAGACAGTATTATATTTTATTCTAGAACCTTAAAGCCTATATCACTCCTGTAATGCATATCATCAAATTGTACCTCTTCAATATAATCATATACCTGATTTATTGCATCATAGAGACCATTACCCAGGACAGTAATTCCCAGGACGCGGCCACCATCTGTTAAGAGCTTATCCCCCTCTTTACGGGTTCCGGCATGAAAAACCAGGACATTATCATATTTATATAAATCATCAATCCCTATAATCTCTTTACCTGTATCATAAGCTATAGGATAACCACCAGAGGCCAGGATTACACAAACTGCAGCCCTATCATCCCATTCTGGTTTAAGGCCTTCCAATTCTCCATCTATGACCTTATCCATCATATCCACCAGATCATCTTTTAAACGGGGAAGGATTACCTGTGTCTCGGGGTTCCCCATCCTGGCATTAAACTCAAGAACCTTGGGGCCCATATCAGTCAATATTAATCCCGCATACAATATCCCCTTATACTCTATTCCCTCCTGGCGGAAGGCCTTAATCGTTGGCACTAATATTTCATCACAGATTTCACTTTTCATCTCTTCTGTAACAAATGGAGTCGGGGAATAGGCACCCATGCCTCCAGTATTTGGCCCTTCATCACCATCAAATACAGCCTTATGATCCTGAGCAGGGGCCATCATAACTATATGCTCACCATCTGTAAAGGTAAGTACTGAAACCTCTTCACCTTCCAGAAAATCCTCAATAACTATGCGATTACCGGCATCACCAAAAACCCTGTCTGCCATAATCTTATTAACGGCCTCATCTGCCCTTTCTTTATCAGTAGCAATCACAACACCCTTGCCAGCAGCCAGACCTTCAGCCTTAATAACCACAGGGTAATCAGCTGTCTTCAAATATTTCTGAGCCTCAGCGGGATCAGTAAAGACCTCAAATTCAGCTGTAGGAATATCATATTTCTTTAAAATTTTCTTGGCAAAGACCTTACTCCCTTCAATAAGGGCTGCTTTTTTGTTCGGTCCAAAAATCCTGAGACCACGCTCCTCAAATTTATCAACAATTCCATCAACAAGTGGTTTTTCCGGTCCAACCACTGTCAAATCAATATTATTGTTTTCAGCCCAGTCAGCCAGAGCACTTATATCATTTATATCTATTTCTACCCTCTCAGCCAGATCAGCCATACCATCATTGCCTGGAGCTACAAATATTTTATCTACCCGTTCACTTTGATATATCTTCCAGACCATGGCATGCTCTCTACCACCACTGCCTATAACCAGTACCTTCATTTTTTCCCTCCTCGCTTAATCTTTTTTTATAACTTCATTTCTTTCTGGCCCAACACCAATATTTTTAACTGGAACTCCACAGGCCTCTTCAATCATTTCTATATATTTTTGTGCATTAAGAGGTAATTTTTCAAAAATTCTTATCTCACTGATATCCTCTGTCCAGCCCTCTAAAGTTTCATAGATGGCTTTACTTTCACTCGCCCTTTGCAAATCACAGGGGAAGACATCATTAACACTATCCTTATTTCTATATGAGGTGCAGACCTTAATCCCTTTTAGTCCGCTTAATACATCCATTTTAGTCAGGGCTATCTCGGTCAATCCATTTACCCTGACAGCATGTTTTAACATGGGAATGTCTAGCCAGCCGCAACGCCTTGGCCTCCCGGTTGTTACACCATATTCATGGCCTTTATCACGCAGCATCTCACCAGTCTCATTATTTAATTCAGTAGGAAATGGACCTTCACCAACCCTTGTTACATAGGCCTTGGCTACACCGATAACATCATCAACATGGACAGGACCAATACCTGCTCCAGTGCAAACCCCACCTGCTGTAGGGTGAGAAGAAGTTACATAGGGATAAGTACCATAATCAATATCAAGCAATGTACCCTGAGCCCCTTCAAAAAAGAGCTTTTCATCTTTTTTGACGGCCTCTTCTATCATTAAAGCAGTGTTTTTAACATGGGGACGCAGTTTTTCAATATAGGGCCTCATATCTTCAACAATTTTTTCTACTGTAAAAGGAGTTTCATTATATATCTTTTCAATCTCTAAGTTTTTATATTCCAATACATCTGAAAGTTTTCTTTTAAAGCGCTCTTCATCAAGGAGATCCATAATCCTGATACCACGGCGGGCAACCTTATCAGTATAAACAGGTCCAATACCCTTACCTGTAGTACCTATCTTGCCATTGCCCTTTCTGGCCTCTTCAAGTCCATCTAGCTTACGATGATAGGGCATAACTATATGAGCTGATTCATCGATAAATAGATTATCCAGGCTGATATCCCTGTCCTCTAATCCTTCCATTTCCTCAACTATGGCCTCTGGATCAATTACTACTCCATTACCAAGGATACACTTTTTCTCCGGGTAGAGAATTCCTGAAGGTATAAGATGAAGCTCAAACTTTTCCTCACCAACAATAACGGTGTGACCGGCATTATTACCCCCACCAAACCTGACTACAAGGTCTGCTGTCTGGGATAACATATCGGTAATTTTCCCCTTACCTTCATCTCCCCATTGTGATCCTACTACTATTTTTACTGACATGATAAACGCCCTGATCTTAAGAAAGACCTGGGCCTCCCCCCTCTCGTTTAATTAAAACATTTTGTGTAATAAATAATTCTAAATATCCTGAACCCCTTATATAATCTTTATTAATAAAGAACTTCATTAATTCCCCACAAAATTTAGTCCTTTCAATTTAACTCAATTTCTGTTATTATATAAATCCACCTTTTCTTTAGATGAAATAAAATCACTATGAGCGAGTATTTATAATTTTAGTTAATTTTATTTCAGATAAAGTTTAGAAAGAATTTCTGTTTGAACGAACGCAGTGAGTGAGTTTAAATTCTTTCTTTAGATGAAATAAAATTAACGTTAAAAAATTATAACAACGAGCGACTAGTGATTATCCCCACCCACAAGAAAACTCAATGCAAAATAAATAAATTATTTCTTAACTCGTTT
>CAZOON010000251.1:0-3221 GCA_964581445.1 uncultured Halanaerobiales bacterium
GGTGTTTATGATGAGCCTGTGGATATGTATGGAAAAGTTATGTCTTTACCTGATGAATTAATCGCACGTTATTTTGAGCTCCTTACAGAAATTTCCCGGGAAAAACTTGCTGAAATTAAAGAGGTTTTAAATAATAAGGATAGCAATCCCATGACAATAAAAAAACAGCTTGCCTGGGAGATTGTGGCTCAATATCATGATCGGAAGGCTGCAAATAATGCTGCCAGTGAATTTGCAAGGGTTTTTTCTAAAGGTGAATTACCTGAAGATATCCCGGTGCTTGAGATTGAGAAGGCCAATCTTGAAGATGGGAAGATGTGGATTGTTAAGTTGATAGCGGTTTCTGGCCTTGTTGATAGTAATAGTCAGGCCAGGAGAATGATAAAACAGGGAGCTGTAAGTATTGATGATGAAAAATATGAAAAAATAAATATAGATATTGAAGTAAAAGATGATATGGTAATTAAAATTGGTAAAAGAAGATTTGCTCGCATAAGTTTAATTTAAAGTAATTAACTTAGAATAAAATGACACAAACCTCCTTCTGTTACATAAAATAACAGGAGGGGGTTTATTATTTTGCGCTTTATATATAAATATCCTGTTTTAACAAAAGTAATTATAATATTATTTTTAATCCTGTTATTTTTCATATTATTGGTACATAGAACATTAATACCAATTTTTTTTAGTCTGGCAGAAGTAGAGGCTGTTAGAATAGCAAATAGGGCAATTAATAGTGCTATTGACCAGGAGATAGAAAATATTAAATATGAGGATTTAGTTACATATGTTATGGATGATAGAGGGAACATAGTGTTAATGCAGCCCAATGTAAGAGAAATAAATAGATTTTCTTCAAGCATAGCTCTAAATATTCAGGACCAGCTAGAATTAATAAAAAAATCTAATGTATCTATACCTATAGCAAGGGTTTTTGGATTTGATTTGCTCGCTGGTTTAGGGCCGACTTTAAATGCCAAAATTGTTCCAGTGGGGTTTGTAAATCCTCCGCATATTATAGATAGTTTTGAGTCTGCCGGAATTAATCAGACACGTCATAAAATATATTTTAAAGTTGATATTAGATTAAAGTTAATTATTCCGTTTTCTTCTCATGATACAATAATAAATGCAGATGTACCAGTGATTGAAGTTACTATTCTAGGACGTGTGCCGGAAGTATATGTTGGTTTAAATGGAGATGATATATCAGGCATTTTGAATCGATAAATAAGCAATAGAATTGTTTAGCTTTATTATTGGAATATTAATCTTAATGGAGGGATGATTTATTGCAAAAAGGAAACGATTTAATAGGTATTTATGTAGTAGAGAAGGAAAGTGGTGAAATTATTGGCAGAGTAGAAGATATTCTTTATAGTCCTGTCTTTAGTTCAATCACGGGAATAGTTATTAATAATAAGAATAAGTTTTTTTGCGATGTGAATAATATAAATAAGATTGGTGAAGATATTATAATTATTAAGGATAAAGATAAAATTGATATAATTGATGAAATTTATCCTGGTTTAGGACTTAAAGAGGATGCAAACACAATTATGGGTAATAGGGTAATTAGTGAAGAAGGCAAAGAATTAGGCATAGTGATTGATTTAATAATTGATGAAAAGGAAAAAAGACTTTTAGCTTATGAATTAAGTGGGGGTCTTGTAGATGATTTATTAAATGGCAGGAAAGTTTTAACTCTGGATAAATATATTAAATATGGAAAAGATTTATTAATAGTTAATATGAAACGAGGTATTTGATGAATAAAAAGAAATTTAAAAGAAGCAATGAAAATGAAAAAAATTTAGAAGGAGAAAGTATGAAAGATATGTTTAGTGAAAAGTTGAGTATAAGAAAAAAAATAAATAAACTTGAAAAATCTTTTAAAAAAATGGAAAAGGAAAATAAATGATAGATTTTTCAAAAAAAGAGTGGAAAATATTATTAATACTTATACTGATATTTTTGATAATTATCTTTCTATTTAAAATAAGGATTGTGCTTTTACCCTTTATTTTTGCAATTATACTGGCTTATTTATTTAAGCCGTTTATTAAAAGACTAAAAAAAAGAGAATTTTCCAGCAATGGTGCTATTATAATTTTACTAATAGTAATTTTCAATATTATTTTTATATCGGCTTTAGTATTGTTACCAGTTTTTATTAGAGAAGTAGAAATTCTAGCATTAAGCCTGCCTGAGTATATTAGTATAATTGAAAATGAATATAATAAGCTCAGTAATTTATATAAACGTCTGGATATTCCTTTTATAGCTGAGATAGTCAATCAGTTTTTAGGGGAAATTGAGGATAATGCCCTGGCATTTTTAAATAATATAAGTAATTATATTTTAAATTCATTATCAATTTTACTGAGTATAGTTATATCACCTATAATTACTTATTATATTTTAAGGGACCATGAACTGTTTAAAGATACGATATATAAGATTATACCTGCTCATAACAGAAAGATTTTCATGAGTCTTTTTGATGAAATTAATAGGATTTTTATAGCCTACTTACGTGGTCAATTCTGGGTAAGTGTTATAGTAGGAATAATGGTCAGCATTGGTTTATACTTTTTAAAAGTAAAGTTTTTTTTAATACTTGGATTAATTGCTGGTATAACTAATATTATACCATATATAGGGCCGATAATTGGTACTATTCCTGCCGCATTAATTGCATTAATGTCATCATATTTGCAAACTATTGGCGTAATATTATTATTTCTTATTATACAGCAAATTGAAAGTAGTTTAATTGCACCTCGTATAATGAGTAAAAGTGTTGGACTCCATCCCTTAACTGTGATATTTTCAATCCTGGCCGGGGCTGAATTATTTGGTATCTGGGGATTAATATTTTCCATTCCTTTTGCAGGGGTATTTAAGGCAGTAATTAATATATATTTGGATCATTCATCACCCCTTAAAAAAATTTACTAAAGTTGACAAAAAGGATGATTTTTAGTATTATTTATAGTAAATCTTTTCAGTAAAGATAAGGGGGAGAGCGCATTATGACAGGAAATGATTTGAGACAGGCTTTTCTTGATTTTTTTGAAAAAAAAGAACATTTGATTTTACCAAGTGCCCCGCTTGTTCCAGAAAATGATCCGAGTTTACTGTGGATAAATGCCGGTATGGCACCATTCAAACCATATTTTGATGGCAGGGAGAAAGCAGCTAAGAACAGAATTGCT
>CAZOON010000252.1:0-3216 GCA_964581445.1 uncultured Halanaerobiales bacterium
TAGCTTATTCAACTATAATCTCCCTCCTTTAATTCTTATATGGATAAATAATCAAGTTTGAATAAATTATCACATTTCAAATCACCCCCAGGCAGATTTCAACAATTCATTTATCTATATATTACGATATTTAAATATGTTTGTCAATAGATTTGAAGAAATTCATCACAAATTCATAAATTTAACGAAAATTTATTATTTGACAAAACACAATATGTATTTTAAAATTTAGATATAAAGTTATATTAAGGGGTGCTTAAGGTAGTGAATGATTTTAATAAAGACTTAGATGAAATAAATAACAAAGCTATTAAATTAAAGGCGTTATCTCATCCAGTAAGATTATGTATTGTTAGAGGATTAATGGCTGAAGAAGGTTATAATGTATCTGAAATGCAGGGCTGTATTAATATTCCACAATCTACACTTTCTCAGCATTTAACTAAGTTAAGAGACCTGGGGATACTTGAAGGAGTTAGAAATGGAGTAGAAATAAATTATTATGTAATTGATGAGGACACAAAAAGAATAATAAAGACATTATTTAATGAGCATTGATATTGATGAATAGTTGATCGTAAATTTGCTGGAGAAAGAATATTGACTCTGGCTAAGACATTAGATATAGTAAAAGATCTTGAAATAATAAATATTGAAATAAAGGATAGGGGAATTGAAAAACAAATAATTTATACAATTAAAGAATTTAATCTATTGGATAAGACAATAATAGCTTCTTTTGACCACTATTCTATTGTTAAGATAAAACAAATAGAAAAGTATATAAAGGTTGGATTATTATATATGTCTCGTCTATATAAACCTTATTTATATGCAAAAAAAATTGGGACTGATGCAGTAAATTATGAGTTGGAAGTTTCAAAATTAAAAAAAATGGACGTAGATATGATTATTAGCAATTATCCGGATAAATATTATTATTAGTAAATATCTTAAATTTAAAGGGTTTATTATTTTTTTGTCTAAATAATATACTATGATATTTATATAATTATTATTTAAAGGAGTATTTATTTAAATGAATATATTTAACTGGGTATTTGATAATAATAAAAATTTCTCAAAAACAATAATATTTTCTTTTATTATAGGTTTATTAGTTTTACTAATAATGATCCTTATGAAAGATTTTAAGTATATAAATTATATTTATTTTATTTTTGCGTATCCGATTTTTTTATTTTTGAGAAGTATTTATTGGACCAATAGAAGGAATTATTTTGTTGAAAAGATTTCTGAGGGAAATCTGGATATAGAAGAATTATGGGAGCTGGAAAAAAAGAATGAGGATTTAATGCTTGAACTTATTCAGATGTATGAATTTTACGAGTCCACACAGTACGAATCCGCACAGGACTATAAAAAAATTAAATATTAGATTGAGACTTCTAATTTCTTGAAAATATCTTTAAGAACAATCCTTAACCATAATGCTGCCGGAATAACACTCAAAAATTCAGAGACCGGGAATGCAAACCAGGCAAATTGTAGTCCATAGAACTTAGTTAAAATATACATTAAAGGTAAGAGAATTACAATCTGTCTTAAAAATGAAAAAAGTAAACTTGGAAACCCCTTACCTATAGCTTGAAAGGTTGTAGAGATAATAATAGCTGGTCCAATGATGGGAAAAGAAAGACTAATTATTTTCAATGCTCTGCTACCTATCTTGATTAATTCAGGATCATTATTAAATAATTTTATTAAAAAGACCGGGAATAATTGAAAGACAAAAAAGCCACTTAAAGTAAATGCTAAAGCAATAAAAAAAGCGGATTTTATTGCTTTTTTCATTCTTTCAGGTTTTTTGTGCCCATAATTATAACCTATTAAAGGCATAAAACCCTGATTTAAACCAAAAACTGGCATAAAGACAAATGATTGCAATCTGAAATATATACCTGCGGCAGCGATGGCTATACTTGAATAATTACCAAGTATTTTATTAATACCTCCAAGCATGAAACTGGCTAAAAATTGCATTACCATTGCCGGGAAACCAACAGTATATATTGATTTAACAATAGTAAAGTCTAGATTAAATTCTTTAAAATTTAATTTAATTTCATTTTTATTACTAAAAAGAATAAACAAAAGAAATATTCCACTTATAAATCTAGCGAGCACAGTAGCATATGCTGCCCCCTTAATTCCCAGAGCGGGAAAAAATCCAATACCGAAAATAAAAAATGGGTCTAAAATTATATTGATAATTGCTCCGACAATCATAGTAATCATTGGAACTACAGTATTACCTTCACCTCTTAAAATATTATTGGATATCATGGGGAAAAACATGGCAATAGATCCCAGAAAAATAATACTTATGTATTCAGTACCCATATTAATAAGGGTCTGATTATTTGTGAATATTTTTAATAATATATCAGAAAAGAAACTCCCTATGATTGCAATAAATATTCCATAAATGAGAGCGATAATTATAACATGTTCTGCTGCATTGGAGGCCCTGTTTTTATTACCCTGCCCAAGTAGTCTGGATATTAATGAACTGGTACCAACACCTGTACCTACAGCAATTCCAATAATAATAATCTGCAGGGGAAAGGTTAATGATAAAGCAGAAAGGGCATCTGTACTTAAATGTCCAATATATATACTATCAACAACATTATAAAGTGCCTGAATAGCCATTGCAATAATTGATGGTATGGATAACTTGAATAATAATGGAACAATAGGTTCTGTTCCTAATCTTTCAGATTTGTTATTTGATTTCATGGATTCACTCCTCAATATAATCTAAGTTTTATGATAACTAATATATCAAGTATTGTCAACGAAAGCATAAAAAAAGAAAAAGTTTTTTTAAAAAAAGCTTGCATTTATAGTTACTTAGTTGTATAATTATAAAAAATAAAATATAAATATTTTTAATCTGTGAAAGGGAGAGTAAAATATAAATTGTTTAAAGCGAACCGGGTCTGGTGTAAGCCGGGAAACAAATATATTTGAAACGTACCCTGGAGATATTATTCTGAATTTAAAGTAGGGATAATCGGTAGTTCACCGTTATAGAACATAAGCGGATAAGCAAAAATTATTTAATCTTATTAAAAAGAGTGGTACCGCGGGAAATACTCGTCTCTGTTAAAGGGAGGAGTTTTTTATTTTTTATTATGTATTTTCTGATGCTTGAATTTAATTAGTCTTTTTATGGATTAAATGTTTATA
>CAZOON010000253.1:0-3211 GCA_964581445.1 uncultured Halanaerobiales bacterium
CTTTTGGAGTTTCTATTCCAATTACCTGAGCCATTTCAACAGCATTATTTATTATTTCAACTTTTTGCTGCAAATCAGGCTTGATATTCATACCACCATCTGTAAGTATCACCATTCTATTGTCTTTTTCCAGACAAATTAAACTTACAAAACTTAATAATCTATCCTGGCGAAGACCATATTTTTTATCAAGCATCACCTTCAATATAGTTTTTGTATTTAGAAGTCCCTTCATAGGAAAATCTGCTTCACCATTCGCTATTAATTCAAAGGTTTTAATCGCTGAATCTTGCTTACTAATAGCAGGTATTATTCTTCCCTTATAATTATAATTATTTTTTTTTAATGCCAGATGTATTTTTTCTTCATTACCTATTAAAATAGGCTGAATTATCCCTTCCTGATCGGCTTTTTTTACACTACTTAGTACAACTTCATCACCAGCAGCAGCAACAGCCATCCTTAATATTCTACTTTTTTGAGCCACTTCAATCAAATCATTAATATTCTCAAACACTTTATCATTCACCTCATCTAATGGTATTAATATATTTTATCGCTTTAATTCTTTCTTCCACAAGATGATCTGCCGCCTCTGCAGTACTAATATTTTTCTCTCTGGCAATAGAAAAAATATTTAATATTTTAAGGTAGATTCCTTCACATTTTTTCATAACCCTTTCTTCACTATAATTATCATTATCTAATTCATCTGCAACCTGGATTAATCCCCCGGCATTAATAACATAATCAGGCGCATAAAGTATTCCTCTCTCTTCAAGTTTTTCCGCATAATCAAGACTGGCCAATACATTGTTAGCTGCTCCAGCAATAATATCACATTTAAACCTATCAATAGTATCTTCATTGACTACGGCTCCCAGTGCATTGGGAGAAAATATATCACAGTCAATATCATATATTTCTTCGGCATCAACTATTTCTGCACCAAGTTCTCTACCCACTTGTAAATGAGTATCATTAATATCAGTTGCTATAACTTTACATTCTTCATCTATCAAATGCTTAGCCACCTTTGAACCTACTTTACCTAAACCCTGCACTGCAACTATTTTATCCTTTAAATCTCTAGTCCCATATTTTTCTTTACTGCAGGCCTTTATGCCATTATAAACGCCATACGCTGTGGCAATCGAAGAATCACCACTACCCCCGTATTCTTTTGGTAAAGCGCCTACATAAGGCGTCTCTTTACTCATAATAACAAAATCATCATAGTTAGTACCTACATCAGTACCTGTACTATAACGTCCATTTAAGCTATTTATAAATTTCCCCAGGGCTCTAAATAATTCTTCACTTTTATCATTTTCAGGGTCAGCCCAGACTACTGTTTTAGCTCCCCCAAAATCTTCACCAGAAATACCTGATTTATAGGTCATCCCCTTTGACAACCTTAAAGCATCATAAATTGCATCTTCTTCCTTCTCATAATTCCACATCCTGCACCCACCAAGACCAGGCCCCAGCACAGTATTATGAATTGCAAGTATTGCCTTAAGCCCAGAATGTTTTTCCTGGAAAAACATAAACTGTTCATGTCCTTCCTTTTCCATCTGTTCAAACAGATTCAAATTAATACCCCCTTATAATTAAATTAAAAATAAATAAAAAGATAATTATTTATATTAAACTAAATACATTCACTATTTTATAAATGCAATAATCATACCAATACCAATATGCTGATTTAAGTCAATAATTCAGGGGTATTATATGTATAAAAAAAATGCCTGCAAAATTTTGCAAGCAATTATTTTCACTCTATGCCATATTTGTCTAACTTATAATAAAGACTTCTAAGTGCAATCCCCAATATTTTAGCCGCCTCGGTGCGATTACCATCAGTCTCTCTTAAAGCCCTGATAATCACCTTTTTCTCTGTTTCATTCATTATCTCTTTTAACGAATGTTCCTTAAGAGAATATCCTTTTGATATTTTTTCTACTTCAGGAAAATCATTTTTTATTTCATCACTTATAAGCAGATGCTGACTATTAATAATATTTTCTTCCAGTCCAAGATGTATCATTGCCCGCCCGATCACATTCTCTAATTCTCTAACATTACCTGGCCAATTGTATTTATGTAGTTTTTCTAAAGCCTTTTTTGAAAGTCCCTGCACAGATCGGCCATATTCCTGGTTAAATTTTCTTACAATATAATGTGCAAGTTGGGGTATATCTTCTTTTCTTTCCCGCAATGGCGGAATAAAAAGCGGGAAAACATTTAATCTATAATATAAATCTTCCCTGAATTTACCTTTCTGTATAGCCATTTCAAGATTAGTATTTGTAGCTACAATAATCCTGACATCTATATCAATAGATTGTGTGCCTCCAACCCTTACAATTTCTTTTTCCTGTAAAACACGCAGGAGTTTGGACTGTAAATTTAAACTCATTTTACCAATCTCATCTAAAAATATTGTGCCTCCATCTGCCTCTTCAAATAATCCTTTTTTACCACCTTTTTTGGCACCAGTAAATGCTCCTTCTTCATAACCAAACAATTCACTTTCCAGAATATTATCAGCAAGAGCTGAACAATTAACCCTGATAAATTTATGCTTAGTTCTCATGCTTGAATTATGAATGGCATGTACAAATAATTCTTTTCCTGTGCCACTTTCACCCCTTAAAAGAACGGTTACAGGTGTAGCAGAAGCCTTTAATGCCTGATTTTTTGCCGCCAGAATAGTACCACTTTCTCCGACAATATCATCAAAAGTATATTTTGCATTCATTTGTCTAATTATTCTACGCACATGATTAAGTTCTTCAGTTAACTTTTTTATCTCGGAAACATCATGAATAACCCCTACACTACCTTTTAATTTCTTATCGACTATAATTGGTGCCACATAGACAATTACATCTTTTTTTGCAGGACCCACTTTCATTCTAACACCATTAACAGGTTTTTTCGTTTTTAGTACCTTATAATGCATGCTTTTACCTTCAGCAATATCAACAGTAGCAGGTTTCCCAATAACATCTTCTTCTGTTAAACCAGTTAATCTTGTATAAGCCGGGTTTATTAATATCCCCTTACCATCTTCGTCTACAACTGAAATAGCATCCTGAGTAGATTTTATTATCGCCTCTAACATAACCCTGATTTCTTTTAAATTAGTAATTTCCTCGGCAAGTTTTTTTACTTCAGTTATATCTCTAAAAACTGCAACGGC
>CAZOON010000254.1:0-3168 GCA_964581445.1 uncultured Halanaerobiales bacterium
GAAAATATATAAAAAATGGTAAAGATATAAATCCATTTAATAATAAAGAACTTCAATTATTGCTTGAAGCAGGTTTACTATGTAGTAATGCTGTAACAGTTAAAGAAGAAGGAATATGGTCAGTTATTGGTGATCCGACAGAAGGGGCACTGGTGACAGGGGCTAAAAAAGCAGGTTTATATAAAGAAAAATTAGAAAAAGAAGGTTATGAGCGTCTGGATGAGATTCCTTTTACCTCTACTCAAAAATATATGGCGGTTTTATATAAAACAAACAATAAAAAAATGATTTTTCTAAAAGGTGCACCTTCAATAGTTTTAAAGCTCTGTAATCAGATTAAAATAAAGGGTCAAGTCAAAAAAATGTATCCTCATTTACTAAAAGATTATGAAAATGTAAATAAATCTATGGCCAGAGAAGGATTGAGGGTGCTGGCTATTGCATATAAAGAACTTGATGAAAAAGATGATAAAACATTCCAGGAAAATATTAATAATAGTCTAACTTTTTTAGGGCTTACAGGTATAATGGATCCTCCCCGGGCTGATGTTAAGGAAGCAATTATAAAGGCGAAAAATGCTGGAATAAGAACAATTATGATTACTGGTGATCAAAGTGATACGGCAAAAACAATTGCCAGTAGAGTTGGAATTATAGATGAAGAACAGGAAGTGTTAAATGGCGCAGATATAAAAAACTTAAATTTGCAAGATTTAACGAAATTAATTAAATATCATTCTGTTTTTGCAAGGGTTTCACCTGAAGATAAACTGCTCATAGTAGATGCCCTAAATGAGAATAATCAAATTACTGCTATGACTGGAGATGGGGTCAATGATGCCCCTGCTTTAAAAAAAGCCGATATTGGAGTTGCAATGGGTAAAAGGGGTACTGCTGTAGCGAGAGAAGCAGCTGATATGATACTTCTTGATGATAATTTCTCTACTATCATTCAGGCGGTTAAGTATGGCAGGGTTATTTTTGATAATATTAAAAAATTTATTTATTATCTTTTTTCCTGTAATTTAAGTGAGATCATGTTTATATTTTTCGCTATAATTTTACAGATTCCAGTTCCCTTAATTACTCTACAGATATTATGGTTAAATCTTGTTACAGATGTTTTCCCTGCTATAGTACTTGCCTGGGAGACGCCGGAAGAAGAAATTATGTCAAGACCTCCTGCAAATCCTGAGAATGCGATTTTGAGCAATGGTTTTAAAGCTAAGATTGCTTTACATGCTTTTTTAATTGTTCTTGGGCCATTTTTTGTATATCTATATTCTTTAAAAATAGGTCTATCTTTAGACTTGAGCAGAACTGTTGGTTTTATGACACTTGCCTTTGTTCAGTTATTACACGTTTTTAATGCCAGGAGGAAAAAAGGTAGTGGTTTTGATAAAACTGTATTTGAGAACATTTATTTATGGGGGGCTATAGTAATAACAATATCATTACAGATTATTGCTGTTAATTTTTTGCCTTTGATGAAAATTTTACATACCACAACACCAGGAAAAAGTGAGTGGATTTTAATATTGTTAGGTTCTGTTGTACCAGTTTTTGTAATCCAGAGTATAAAAATTATAAAATATAAGTATTTTAAAGGAATAGCAAGTTAGCTATCCCTTTAAGTTGATTATTAATTTTGGAAACAAATTTTTTTAATTATTATGGATATTTTTAAATGATTCGACTATGTTTCTCATTAATAGTTTGTTGGTAACTGTTCCAACACCACCAGGAACTGGTGTGATTTGAGAGGCCACTTCTTTAGCTGACTCGAAATCTACATCTCCAACTAATTTACCGTCAACAAAGTTTGTACCAACATCTATAACGATTGTATCTTCACTTAAGATACTACCATCAATTAAACCAGCTCTTCCTGTTGCAGCAACAACAAGATCAGAATTTTTAAGTTTTTCTTCCAGATTTTTTGTGCGGGAATGGCACATAGTAACAGTAGCATTTTTCTTTTGCAATAAGATAGAAGCAGGTTTTCCAACTATATTACTTCTACCAATTACAACTACATCCATACCCTCAACATCTATATCATAATAATCAATTATTTCAATAACAGCCTGAGCAGTACAGGGGACAAGTGACTTATACCCTGCAAAGAGTTTACCCAGTGATGCTGAAGTAATGCCTTCAATATCTTTATCAGGATTTATCATTTCTATAGTATATTTTAATGAAGAAGGCAGTGGTTGTTGAACCATTATTGATGTAATATCATCACTTTCATTAGCATCTTTTAGACATGTTATAAATGCTTCTTCATCATCATTAAAAATTTTGTATTCAAAGTTTATACCAATTTTTTCACAATTTTTTTCAATTCTGCTGACATATCTCTTGCTGGCTGCATCATCACCATATTGCAAAACGCGCAAGGAAGGAACCATACCTTTATTTTCTTTAAGTCTCTTAACATCTTCAATACATTGTGCTTCAATCTCATCTGAGATTGGTTTACCTGATAACAATTTCATTTAAAATTCATCTCCCTTTTTAATTAAAAATAGTTTATTATTGAGCAATTTTGATAATTTCTTCTTTTAGTTTAGAACTTCTACCTTTTAGTTCATAATAGGCTTCTGTAATTTCAGAAACATAATCTTCATCTTTTATAGTGTTAAGATTAATCTTAACATTTGCTATAGCACTGTTCACGGCACCATCACCTGTATAAGCGGCAACTTCAAAATCGCTGGCAAGCATTCTATTACCTATTTTACTAATTTTTAAGGTGTTTTCCATGACATCAACACATTTTTTTGTCATTTCCATAGAAAAAGAAACAGCTTTTTTACATACTTCTGTTAATTTTTCCTTATCACCTGTCTTATAGGTATCAAGAATTTCTTCAAGAATTTTACTATCCTCATCAATCATAGCAAGTAATTCTTTTTTTAATTTTGAAGCAGTATCCAGTACTTCTTCGGCTTCAGCCTCAACATCTTTGTATTTTTCTTTGCCAATTGTAAGATTGGCTATGAAAGCGACGACTGCGGCAGCAGATGCACCAGAAAGAGCAGCTGCACTTCCACCTCCCGGAATAGAATTATTGGAACTAAGGTCATCTAAAAACTTATTAATACTTTGATCAGGATACATTTAAAAACTCCTTTCTTTTTAAAAATAATTTTTTTTAATATG
>CAZOON010000255.1:0-2625 GCA_964581445.1 uncultured Halanaerobiales bacterium
AGTAACTCTTTAGATTCAAAAGAGACCTTACCAAATGGTAAATGAATAATACCTACTTTGTCAACTCTGTACTCAAGTTTACCGGCTTTAAATTCTTTGATTGCCTTCGACAAATCAAATGTAACTGTTCCACCTTTAGGATTTGGCATAAGTCCTTTAGGACCAAGTATTCTACCCAATTTACCAACAACACTCATCATATCAGGAGTGGCCACTGCCACATCAAAATCAAGCCAACCTCCTTCAATTTTTTCAGCAAGTTCTTCTCCACCTGCAATGTCTGCCCCTGCTTCTTCAGCTTCTTTTATCTTTTCACCTTTAGCAAAAACAATTAATTTTATTTCCTGTCCTGTTCCATGTGGTAATACTACAGTTCCTCTTATATTCTGATCTGCATGTTTTGGATTCACACCCAATTTAACTGCAATTTCAATTGTTTCATCAAAATTAGCAGACGCTGTTTCTTTAACTAATTTCAAAGCCTCTTCTGGCTGATACAAATTATTTTTATCCACTTTAGTACTTAGTTCATTAAATCTTTTGCTATGTTTAGCCATAATATTTCCTCCTATCTGTGGTTAATACGGATTATCATCCTCCCACATTAACTTACTCAACTAAAACTCCCATACTCCTTGCAGTGCCTTCTATCATTCTCATTGCAGCTTCTATATCAGCTGCATTCAAATCAGGCATCTTTGTCTCAGCTATCTTTCTTACATCTTTTTTACTTATAGTAGCAACTTTATCAATATTAGGTTCACCTGAAGCAGATTCAATACCCACAGCCTTTTTTATCAATACTGCGGCAGGAGGTGTTTTAGTGATGTAAGTAAAAGAACGATCAGCATAAACAGTTATCTCTACAGGAATTAACATTTCAGCCTGATCCTGTGTTTTAGCGTTAAAAGATTTACAAAACTCCATAATATTTACCCCATGTTGTCCCAATGCTGGGCCTACCGGTGGAGCCGGATTAGCTTTGCCAGCGGGAATCTGCAACTTAATTTGACCTATTATTTTTTTAGCCATTGTAAACCTCCTCTCTAAAAACTATAAACTCTCTATCTGGGTAAATTCGAGTTCAATAGGTGTCTCTCTACCAAACATCGAAACCATAAGCTTAACTTTACCCTGATGTGGTTTTATTTCTTTAACAACTCCTATAAATTCTTCAAAAGGCCCATCAACAACTCTTACACTCTCACCCAACTCAAAATCAATCTCTTCCTTTTTCTTTTCAATGCCCATGCCTGATAAAATATGTTGCACTTCTTCAACCTGTAAGGGCAATGGTTTTGTTCCACTACTTACAAAACCTGTAACCCCTGGAGTATTCCTTACCACATACCAGGAATCATCACTCATTTCCATTTCAACAAGTACATAGCCAGGAAAGATCTTTTTATTAACAACTTTCTCCTTGCCTTTTTTCCTTTGTATCTTTTCTTCTGTAGGAACAAGTATTCTAAATATTTTTTCCTCCATACCGGTGCTGGCTATTCTTTTTTCTAAATTCGCCTTAACTTTTTGTTCATGACCAGAATACGTATGAACAACATACCACTTTTTTTCCTCTTCCATATTTAGGATCCTACATCCCGCAGAATCCTCACCCCCCTGATATTTAAATAATTAAAGGTGTAATAATATTAGACAGTAATAAATCAACAATACCAATAAAAGAAATTAATACTATAACAGTAATAAGCACTACCAAAGTAAATGAAGACAATTCATTTCTGGTTGGCCAATTAACTTTTTTCATCTCGGATTTAACCTGCCTAAAAAACTTAGCTATTTTGCCAAAAAACCCAATTTTGGCCATATTATTTCACATCCTTAGTAGAATTTATTTTGTTTCCCGATGGAGGGTATGTTTTTGACAAAACTTACAATACTTTTTCATTTCCAATCTCTCTCTATTCTTACGTATATTTTTTGTCGTTGTATAATTTCTATTTTTACATTCTGTACATTCAAGAGTAACAATTTCTCTCAAGGAAAGCCACCCCCTCAATTAAACTTATATAAAGAAAAAAATACTATAATAAACACTTCCCTTAGTTATAGCCTTAATAACTTTATCATATTCACTGTCAAAAGTCAATAATTACTTAAAAACTAATTAAAATAGCCCCCTCATCTGCATAAGTAGCAATTGTAGAGCCTATTTCTGTTATTATTACCTTTTTAAAATGATATTTTTCCAGGGCTTTTTGTTTGAATAACTCTGCCTTTTCTTTAGAATTAAAATGAGCAATACCCAGTATTTTATCTTCGAAATTAGACCCACAATCTCCAATAATATTTAACAACTTTTTGAAAGCTCTCTTAGATCCACGGGCCTTATCAAATAATTCAATTTCACCATTATTTGTCTTTCCTAATATAAATTTAATATTCAAAATAATAGCTAATTTCCCTAAAATCCTATTCATTCTGCCACTATTGATTAAATTATCCATTTTTTCTAAGACAAAAAATGTATGCAAATTTTTTATATATTTTTCCATCTTCTCTATAATTTTTTTATTAGAAATATTTTTTTCTAATAAATTTAGTAATTTAACAACAACTAATCCCTGACCAACCGAAGCATTTAATGTATCAAAAACATATACC
>CAZOON010000255.1:2635-3143 GCA_964581445.1 uncultured Halanaerobiales bacterium
ATCTTATCTTTAAATTCACTACTATAGTAGTCTTTCGCAATTAAAGCATTATTATAACTACTACTAAGAGCAGAGGATATAGTAATAACGAATATTTTCTCTGCTTTTGCAAATCTTGCCATAAAATCACCTGGAGAAGGGCTGGCTGAGCCAGGTGGTTTTTTTGTCTCAATTAAAATTTTATAAAAATCTTCCCTGCTTAATTCTTCCCCATCTTTATATTCTTTATCTCCAATAAATAAAGCCATAGGAACAATTTCTATCTTTTCAAGAATTTCTTCAGGTAGATCACAACTACTATCACTAATCACCCTTGCCACCAGTTTTCCCTCCTAATCTTATTAAACATTATAAAAAGTTGAATATTAAAAAAGCTACTTATCCAGACAAAGCATGTGCATTATGCACATGCTTTGATAATAAACTATTAAATAAAAAAAATTATATCTACTCTTACTCGATAATTTCAGTAACTACGCCGGCGCCAACAGTATGCCCACCCTCACGA
>CAZOON010000256.1:0-3143 GCA_964581445.1 uncultured Halanaerobiales bacterium
GTAATCCCGTAAATGCAGAGGCAATTAAATGGAATTTTGAGCGCTGGGGACATGAAGATCATCCCTACCATATCGGTGGAGAGTTTCCATATTATGCTTATATGTTCCAGTCTTTCCCGGGTATAATTGCTGAAGTCAATGCAATTGATGAATATACACTTGAATTTAAATTAAATGATCCTCAGGCTCCTTTTCTGGCCAATATAGCAATGGTTTCTTTTGGTATTGCCAGTCCAGAAGCAGTTAAAAAATGGGGTGAAGATTATTTTAAACATCCTGTTGGTAGTGGGCCATTTAAGTTTGTAGAATGGAAAAAAGGTGATAGAGTAGTTCTGGAAGCCAATGAAGATTACTGGGGAGGCCGTTCATATCTTGATAAGGTAGTATTTAGATCTATCCCTGATAATGGTGCGCGTTACATGGAACTAAAAGCAGGTACTATTGATATGATGGATTATATTAACCCTGAAGATATAGAAAGTGTTAAAGAAAATCCAGAATTGGATTTAATTTTACGTCCAAGTATGAATGTTGGTTACTTAGCTATGAATCAGGCAATTGAGCCTTTTGATAATCTAAAAGTAAGAAGGGCTTTTGCTCATGCAATTAATAAAGAGGCTTTAATTGGTGCTTTTTATGCTGGACTTGCTGAACCGGCAAAAAATCCTTTACCACCATCTCTCTGGGGATTTAATGATGATATAGAAGATTATGAATATGATCTTGATAAAGCAAAAGAATTATTGGTTGAAGCAGGTTATCCAGATGGATTTGAATTTGATTTTTATTATATGCCTGTTCCAAGACCTTATTTCCCTCAACCAAAGATGATTGCGCAGGCAATCCAATATTATTTGAGTGAAATAGGAGTTAAGGCTAATCTACTTTCATATGACTGGGGAACATATCTTGAAAAATATCGTAATGATGAATTCCAGTCTTATATTTTAGGATGGACAGGAGATAATGGTGACCCAGATAACTTCTTATATGTTTTATTAGATAAGACCCAGAACCATTGTGGCTATGATAGTGATGAGTTGCATGAAGTATTAATAGAAGCTCAGACAACAATGGAGCATGAAAAAAGAGTTGAGTTATATCATGAAGCACAGGAAATTATCCATAGAGATGTACCCTGGGTACCTGTAGCACATTCAACTCCTCCACTTGTTAAGAAAAACATGGTTAAAAATTATATCCCTAATCCAACCAGTACAGAAAAATTGCATAAAGTATGGTTAGAGCAATAAAAAACAGGGAATAATTAAATAAGTAAAAATATGCGGTCAAAATTATTGACCGCATATTTTTACTACAGGGAGGATTAAATAGGATATGACAAGTTATATAATAAAAAGATTAATTGCATTAATACCAATTATACTGGGTGTTGCCTTAAGTGTTTTTTTACTAATACATTTAATTCCTGGAGATCCAGCACAGACAATGTTAGGGGAAAGAGCAACCCAGGAGACAATTGCTCAATTGAGGGAATCTATGGGTTTAAATGATCCATTATATGTACAATTTATTCGTTTTTTTAATAGATTATTACATGGTGACCTGGGTCGTTCTATTATGAGCAATAATAAGGTATTGGAAGAAATAACACAGAGATTTCCAGCAACATTAGAATTATCTATATTTGCTATGTTTTTTGCAGTTTTTGTGGGTATACCTGTAGGTATTTTTGCTGCTACACACCAAAATTCAATTTTTGATAATTTGAGTATGTTAATTGCCCTGATAGGTGTTTCAATGCCTATATTCTGGTTAGGTCTTATGTTTATATGGTTATTTGCAGTAAATTTAGGCTGGTTGCCTCCATCATCCAGATTAAGTGTAGGTATAGAACTTAATACAATAACCAACTTATATATTATTGATAGTATTATTAGTTTTAACTGGGAGGCATTTAAAAATACAATTAGTCATCTTATTTTACCTTCGGTTGCTCTGGGCACTATACCTATGGCGATAATTGCGAGAATGACCAGATCAAGTATGCTGGAAGTTTTAAGACAGGATTATATTCGTACTGCTTATTCTAAAGGTCTTAAAGACAGGGTAGTAGTTTATAAACATGCTTTAAAAAATGCATTTATACCTATTATAACAGTTGTTGGTCTTCAGTTTGGAGTTCTTTTAGGTGGTGCTGTTTTAACGGAAACAATCTTCTCCTGGCCAGGTCTGGGGAAATATTTAATCGATGCTATTTATGCCCGTGATTTTCCGGTTGTACAGGGAGGTATTTTATTTTTCGCTATAACCTTTGTCCTTGTTAATTTATTGGTGGATATATCATATGCAGCGATTGACCCAAGAATTGAATATAATTAAAAATCTGGGAGTGGATAAATAATGGCTAAAGATAGTAAACAAAATATTGTTAATCCATGGTTTGAAGCATGGCGGCGTTTAATAAAGAGTAAAATAGGTTTAATGGGATTAGTACTAATAGGTATATTGATATTAGTAGCTGTTTTTGCTCCTTATTTAGCTCCGTATGACCCTGTAAAACAAAATATATTGTTCCGTTATCAAGCCCCTTCTCAAAAACATTTGCTTGGAACTGATGAGATGGGCAGGGATATTCTGAGTAGAATTATATATGGGGCTCGTATATCTTTATTGGTTGGTTTGCTTTCTATTGGATTGGCTCTAGTTATTGGAGTTATATTAGGATTATTAGCTGGATTTTATGGTGGAGTAATTGATATGATAATTATGAGGATAATGGATATTATGCTTGCTTTTCCCAGTATATTACTGGCTATTGCAATTGTAGCTATACTGGGCCCACAGTTAAAAAATTCAATGCTGGCAATAGGTATTATAAATATTCCTAGATTTGCCAGAATTATTCGTTCTTCGGCATTATCATTAAAAGAAAGTGAATTTATAAATGCTGCCAGAGTTTTAGGTGCAGGAGATGTAAGAATAATCTTTCATCATTTATTGCCAAATGCTATGGCCCCTCTTATTGTACAAACTACTTTGGGTATCGCAACAGCAATTCTTGAGGCTGCTGCCCTGAGTTTTCTAGGATTGGGCGCACAACCTCCTACTCCGGAATGGGGAGCCATGTTAAGTGATGCCAGGAGTTCTTTGCAAAAAGCCCCCTGGGTAGCAACTTTTCC
>CAZOON010000257.1:0-3142 GCA_964581445.1 uncultured Halanaerobiales bacterium
CAGGTTGTGAACAGGCATTTACCAGTAAACTCAGCATTAAAATTAGTAATAACAACAAATAAACTTTCTTTTTTTTCATTTAACCACCTCATCCTAATTTTTCTTTTTCCTGTTTTTCTATATAGATGACCTCTCCCTGATGAATAGTGATAATAATCTTCCCATAATCAATATTTTTAATATAACGTTTTATCTTCTTTATAATATTATCAATTTTCATGATAATAAAACCCCTATTTTGTAGTTTTTATCATACTTAACTTTTTACATTTAATATAATTACTTAAACATAGTGATAAAATTCTCATGATTTTATTCCTACAAAAGTACTACTATATATTTTCTTCAATAAAAATGATTAATAATCCTGCAAATTTATTGATTTTTATTAAAAAATTCTCTATATTTGCAACTCAATTTCAATAGAGCCATCTGCTGTAAATTCTTCCTTCTCTGAGCCTATATTAAATTCTGCAGTATCACTCTTTATCCAGTCTCCATCCTCTTCTATCATTACATCACCTTCCATTACCAGCAACTTTGTTTCTTCACTATATTTAGCCTTCTTAGACTTTAAATTTTTCTCATTATAAAGTATTTCTACACCCTGCTCTGCTTCAAAACTATTACCACCATCTAACATAATAAGATAAGGGGTTTGCATTGTAAAAGAATCATTATCCTCTTCCTCTTTTTCTACATAATCAAAGACTACTTCCTTTTTGAAAATATATTTATCCTCTTCTAACATAGCAATTAATTCTTCAGAATTTATTTGCCCATTATCACTAATTGCTACTACATCTTCATATAACTTTAAAATAGTTTTTTCTTTATTTATCTCTCCTGTAGAAGAAGATAATTCAATATCCTTTTTTCTAATATTGATATTCCCCTCCAGTATTGTTTTTTCATCCTTATATTTAAGATGCTCTGCCTTAACATATACAGTTTCTTTTTCCTCTTCTGCGCAAACAAGACCTGATACAAGTATTAATATAATTATTAATGCCAATAAAATAATTCTTTTCCCGAACAAAATAATTCCCCCTCACTTTAATCCTCTTCATTCAATAGCTCTTCAATACCTGTTTCAAAAATAAAGTCATCGTCTTTGCTTTTCCCCACTTTAACCCCTGCTGAAGGGAATAGGTCTATTTGATATTGCACACTATACTCTTCATTCAAGTAATCATACTTAAATGTTATTGAGCGGCAATGTAATTCCTTTCTAAAAAGAATATTGGCCTCTTCAAGTTTATCTTCCTTTTCAAAGTCATAGCGCTGATTTGTTTCAAGATACCAGCCCCACTCCCCTTTAAGTTCATAAACCAGTTTATTATCAAGGTCTATCAACTGTCTTTCATTTAAATCATATCTTATGGCAGTATCCACTTTAAGTCTCTCTGAATTATAGCGACTACTCAGGTAAAAATCCTTGCTAAACTCCTGTTCATTCAAATCATAGCTAGTTCCCATCTCAATCTTCCATTCTTCAACAGGATATAGTCTTACTACAGCTCTTAAAGGTAAATATTCCTTATTATAAACATCATATCCCCCATTTAAGGATAGTCTTAATCTATCTAAATCATATCTCAATTTACTTTCAATAATCTCTTCATATTTTTCCTGATCAAAATTAAAGATACTTTCTCCTTTAAAAATAGTAACCTTATAATCACTGTCCAGTCTGAGCTGCTCAGTAAAATCATTTATTAATCCCCAGCGACTTTTATATACATATTGCCTGGAGATAAAATCAGTATTATCACTTTTTTCATAATATATGCCCCATAGATCCTCTTCTGTATCAAGCTGCAAAAGGGGATGTAAATTCCATCTATTTTTATATTTCACAGCAGCTTTTGTTCTATTACCCTCAAATTCAGATTTATCTTCATAATATCTACCACTTGAATACAAATATGAAAAATGACCGGCTGGCTTATATTCTATATTAAATTCCGGAGAGCGATAAAAACTCACCTCATCCTCTGCGCTAAAAACAGGGTCATAACGCTCCCATAATAACTGGAGATCAAAATCAGCTATTCCTTTTTGCAGATAGGTTTTTCCTCCCCAGCGTTTTTTTAATTCTTCATCTGGCTCAATCAAATCTTCATATTTATAGCGCAAAAAAACATTCCAGTCTTTCCCCCAGCCGTATTTACTCATAAATTCATAAAAGTTATTATCGGTAAAACCTTCATCTGGCTCAAGTTCAAGCTCTTTTTCATATTGTATTTCAAGGTCTAAATTATTCTTAAATCTTTTATCATACTCCATATTAATGGCAATTTCCCGCCTGTCATTAAGATCATGAAGATGATAATCCCTGATATTCAATCTGGAATCAAGTTTAAAGCTTCTACTATTAAAGGCAGCACTACCACTTAAATAATAATAATCATCATAATAACTATATTTAAAATCAGACCTGGTATTCCAGGGCTCTCCTGATTTTTCATAAGCTGTTTCTCCCTGCCATTTAAACAAACCTGGTAAGTCAATCTTATTTTCCTGGCTAAATAATTTTAGAAATCCCTTTTCCTTTTCTCTATATATATAATATTGCTTAAATCCCCCGGCAATACCTGTCAGTTCATAGAGGTCAAAATATAACTCACCGGGATAATCCTTATACCGATAATAATAGGTGGTTTTTAAAAACCAGCCTCTCCTTTCACTATATCCAAATTCAGGTACCAGTTGTTGCTCGTCTTCTCGAAGTGATATATAAAGATAGGGCCAGTAAAAAAGCGGCAAACTGCCATTCAATTCCCTGAGAACCACATGATAAGCTTCAAGATAATCCCCGGGATATATGTTTAATTTTTGGGCCTGAAAATAATAATGTGGTTTTTCATAATCACAGCCAGTAAATTTCCCGGGAAATAGATTTATTTCTGAAGGGCGGTCAAGTAAACTATCTTCTTTTTCATCGGGAATTACCCTTACTTCCTCTGCCTGAAAAAAAAACTGTCTGTACTTTCCATCAATATTTCCGCTTATTTTTACAAAACCATTCTCAGAATCATAATCTAAATGGTCTCCTTTAATATTTATCTTCTCTGCTCCCACCGGTATGCTAAATATAATTAGCAAACTTACAATAGCAAAAATATTAATAATTTTCCTG
>CAZOON010000258.1:0-3134 GCA_964581445.1 uncultured Halanaerobiales bacterium
CTTTTCCATAAGTAATATTTTATCTTCTTCATCAATCTCATTTAAATTCACACTTACAACTTCATTTTGAGATGTAGGTAAATTTTTCCCAACATAATCAGCCCTTATAGGTAATTCTCTATGTCCCCTATCAACTAAAGTTGCCAGTTGAATAGATTTAGGACGGCCAAGATCTATTAAGGCATCTAATGCTGCCCTTACTGTTCTTCCAGTATAAATAACATCATCAGTTAATATTACAATCTTATTAGTAATATCAAATGGTATTTCTGTTTTGTGTACTATTGGCTGCTGAGCCACAGTCGAAAGATCATCACGATAAAGGGTTATATCTAAAATCCCTGACTGAACATCAACCCCTTCAATATCTTTAATCTTTTCTGCAAGCCTTCTGGCAAGAGGGACACCTCTTGTTCTAATTCCTATTAAAACCAGATCCTCTGTGCCTTTGTTTTTTTCCAGTATTTCATGTGCTATTCTGGTCAATACTCTCCTTATGCCATCAGCATCAACAATCTCTTTTTTAAACTTCATGTTTTTTTCCATTAAACCCCTCCTTAATTAATAAGGTTCTCGGGCATAAAAAAAACTCCTTACCAGTGCAGTAAGAAGGGTTTTTTCATATTTGATCTCCCTTTCTAGCCTCACTGGACTAGTTTAAAAGAACCTTTTATTTATATAAATATACCAGATTATTATGATAGTGTCAAGAAATATATAATTTACTTAATCGCAAAATCTTCCATCATCTCTGGTTTTCTCTAATTTATGTACTTTATCTCCCAGCCATCCTATACTTGTAACCTCTCTTTTATCAAACTCAGGTATATATGGTTTAATATCCAATAGCGGTGTGTCATTTAAAATATCAACATCCTTAATAAAAATAATGTTTTTATCTACTTTCATTAAACGAACTATCGAAATACCAATAGTATTTGGTCTACTTGGACCCCTGAAGGCAAAAACACCATGTTCTCTATTATCTAGAAATGGATAACCTTTTAAACTTCCTTTTTTTGCTAAATGAAAATGATATATTAAAATCAAATGTGAAAATCCTTCAATATCCTTTAAACCTTCTTGATATTTTGGAAAAATCTCAACCTTTCCCTTTATATCATTAGCAGCTGAACCCTGAATTGGTGTTCCCTTAGCATCTTTGAAGGGTGATATAATTTTACCAATTACTTCATATTTTATTTGCACACTATTACCTCAAATCTATAATTATTATTTTTTATAATCATCTTAATATAATTAAAAAACATGTACTGCTGAAGCTTTAAAAGTCACCCAGGTCTCATCACCAATTTTATAATTCATTTCATTATATGACTGATTTGTAATAAACACATTAATTAATACACCTATATCTATCGTAAGCTTATATAAAGCTCCCTGATCCATAACGTGCAACAATTTTCCTTTAAATACATTACGAGCACTGGATTTTAATCTCTTTTTCGAAAGTAAGATATTTTCTGGGCGTATGGCAATATAAACATTTTCATTAATTCTACTTTTAATAACTACATCAATTTCAAGCCCATTATCTAAAATTACTTTTTTATCATCAAGTTTACCTTGAAAAATATTCTCCATACCAACAAAATTGGCTACAAAAACAGATTCAGGAGTACTAAAAATTTCTTTAGGTGTACCGACCTGAATAATTCTACCATTATGCATAACTGCAATTCTGTCTGCTAAAAAAAGGGCTTCTTTGAAATCATGAGTAATATGTAAAGTTGTAGTTTTTAAACTTTCATGTATTTTGATAAGCTCCCTCTGTAAATTTTCTTTAGTTTGCGGGTCTAGAGAACTTAATGGTTCATCTAGTAATAATATTTCCGGCTCTGTAACAAGCGCCCTGGCAATAGCAACTCTTTGTTGCTCACCTCCACTTAAAGTCGAAGGATAACGATCAAGAAGATGAGCTATATTTAATAATTTGATTAAAGAATTTAGTCTTTCTTTTATTTCTCCCCTTATCTCAGTATGAATACCAAATTCAATATTTTTTTTGACGTTTAAATGTGGGAAAAGTGCAAAATCCTGATAAACAAATCCAACCTTTCTCTCTTCAGGTAATAACTTATCATAATTTCTGGAATTATAAAATAAATTACCCTGGTCAGGATGATACATTCCTGCAATTATCTCTAAAATAACCGTTTTACCTGTACCTGTTGGCCCAAGTATTACAAAATATTCCCCATCTTTAATTTCAAGATTTATATCCTGGAGTTTAAAATCACCAAGTGTTTTATATAGATTTTTCAACTCTAACATATTAATCCTTCTTTCTGGATATTATAAAATTATTTACACCCATAAATTCAAAAATTAATAGTGAAACTAGAGATATAAAGATAATCATTGTAGCTGCAGCTAAACCTAACTTCAAGTCACCAGATGACATATTTAAAAATAAAGATATGGGTAGTGTTTCTGTTCTCATCCTTGTAGCACCGGCCAGCATTAAAGCTGCACCAAATTCCCCTAATGCCCTTGCCCAGGTAATAACTAATCCTGCAATTAAACCATTTTTAGCCAGTGGTAAAGTAACCTTAAAAAAAGTTTGCAAACTATTATACCCCAGAGTTCTAGATACAAATTCCAATCTGGGATCAATATCTTTAAAGGTAGACTTTAATATTCTTAATATATAAGGAATATTCACAAAAAACTGAGCTAATATTATACCTTTAATAGTAAAAACAAACTTTAATCCATTATCTGCTAAAAAATTTCCAAATGAAGTTGTCCCAAATAATAATAAGAGAGCAACACCAGATACTATCGGTGGTAAAGCCATAGGTATATCAATTATTGCACTTATAAGTTCTTTACCTTTAAAATTATACCTGGCCAGTCCATAAGCAATGGGAACAGAAAAAATAATACATAAGAAAGTAGAGGTAATTGAAGTATAAAAACTTAATTTAATCGCAAATCTAATCTCCTCTGTTTGAATACTTTGCCAAAGATTGGGTACACCCCTTATTAATACCATTGATATAGCCATAATTATAAAAATGATCAAAAATACAATGGCAATAACTATTAATGAGCTGAAGATAATATTTTGTATACCAGTTTTATGCTCCTCCATCTATAACCATTCCTTT
>CAZOON010000259.1:0-3125 GCA_964581445.1 uncultured Halanaerobiales bacterium
TATTCTTAATCCGAGTCCAGTTTTTTGTATACCTGCAGCTATAATTAAGGCCCCCAAAATAAAAAAAATAGCCTTATTTCCAAATAGTGAAAAAGATTTGTTAATATCTAAAACTCCAAATAAAGGAATTAAGGCCATTCCAAGCAAACTTGTCATAGCTAATGGTATAATATTAGTTATCCAGAGGGTTAAACTAATAACAAAAACTACAAAGGCATTTTTCCCTGCTATTCCAAGTTCAGCAGGAACAGGCAGGAAAAAAATTATAGTTGCAATTAACAGCCCCAGAACAAGTAATACTTTTTTAAATTTCATCTCTAATATCCCCTAATTTTGTTCATCCAGATACCCCAGTGCCTGCAAACGCTTTCTAATAAGCTTTATTTCTTCACCGGAAAGTTGTTCATTCTCTCCTTCTAATTGTGTAGTTGAAATAATCTCTCTCATAACATAAACTATAAATTCAGTAACACTATTAAATCCAGTATCTTCTATTACATCATTTAATCTATTATATAAATTACGTGGTATCTTTATAGTTGCTTTATCAGACATATTTTACCCCCTGACTAAATATAACCTAATCCTGTTAACCTTTCTTTCAGTTCTTCTTCTTCATTTAATAAAGGTATAAAACCCTTTCCTTCCAGATAGGAAATAACCCTTGCTGCACTTTCTGAAACAGTCTCTACATCAGTCCTTAGCTCAAGATCAGGTTTTTCTGGCTCTTCATAGGGATCTGAAATGCCTGTAAAATTATCTATTTTCCCTTCACGGGCCTGTTTGTACAAACCCTTAACATCTCTTTCTTCACATATTTTCAAGGGTGCATTAACAAAAACCTCAATAAAAGCCCCTTCTTCTTCAATTTCTTTACGGGCATAGTCCCTTGTTTCCTGATAGGGTGAAATAAATGAACAAAGTGTGATTACATCATTTTTTGTCAATAATTTTGCAACAAATGTATTTCTTTTTATATTTGTATCTCTATCTTCCTTACTAAAACCAAGGTCGCTGGTTAGATTTTTTCTTACAATATCTCCATCCAATCTTTGCACATATATCTCACGCTCTTTAAGCTGTTTTTCTATTTCTTTAGCTACTGTAGTTTTACCTGCACCACTTAATCCTGTAAACCATACAGTAATCCCTTTTTGTTCACGCATATTATATCACCCTTCTCTAATTATTAGTTTCAGCCATACCTCTTATTAAAACATCTGCTACTTCAGGTCTTGTCATTTCTTTTGGAGGCCTTTTACCTTCTCTCAATAATTTTCTGACCTTTGTACCACTTAAACCAATATGGTGTTCACTATCATGTGGACAGGTTTTACTTGTAGCCATCGATTCACATTTTTTACAGTAAAATGAATATTCAAATCTCAGAGGAGTGATCCCAATCTCTTCAGGAGTAAAATTATCAAACATTTCCTGAGCCTCATATGTACCATAATAATCCCCTACTCCAGCATGATCCCTTCCTACAATAAAATGTGTACATCCATAATTTTTGCGGCAGAACGCATGAAATATGGCCTCTTTGGGGCCAGCATACCTCATTGCTGCTGGAAAAACAGAAAGAAAAACCCGATCATGTGGATATATTTTATCCATTACTACCTCATAACTTTCAATCCGGTATTCAACAGGAATATCACTGCTTTTTGTCTCTCCTACAAGTGGTGATAAAAACAATCCATCAACAATTTCCAGGGCACATTTTTGTAAGTATTCATGTGCACGATGAATGGGATTTCTAGTTTGAAACCCTACAACCCTTTTCCATCCTTTTTCTTCAATTTTTTTTCTTGCATCTACAGGGTCAAGACGATATTCGTTAAATCTCTCATGTTCAATCCTTTTAAGCATAGAAATACTCCCACCCAATTGGATATCTCCTCTATTATAAAGATTGGCAACACCAGGATGCTCACTATCTTCAGTACCATAAATCTTTAAAGCTTCATTTTTCTTATCAACAAAGTATTTATCTTCTAAGTCTAAAACTGCATAAAGAGCTCCTTCTTTATCTTTTAGTGCAATCTGATCACCAGGGTTAAACTCTTCAGCTTCTTTTTCACTAACCCCCAGTACTATCGGAATAGTCCAGACATTGCCATCAGAAAGACGCATATTTTCAAGAACACTCCTATAATCTTCTTTAGTCATAAAACCCCTGAGTGGACTATATAAACCTGTTGCAATGTTTTCAGCTTCTGTTAAATCTCTTGTACTTAACCTTAATTCAGGCATATCAGCTGCCTTTTTTATCATAGACTCTTTTTCTTTACCCTCTAATATTCTATTTATCAGTCTCCCACCATGTGCTTTAATCATATATTTATACCTCCTGTATTTAACACTCCTATAATATATACTGGATACACTCTTAAAATCCTCTAAAAATCCTGATATCTATAAATTATTATTTTCATATGCCTTGCGAAGTTTATCCACATAATCATCACCTAACAAAACATCTCCCAATTCAATTCCAGGTGAATTCTCACCATGAAAATCAGTACCTCCAGTAATTAATAGTTTCAGGTCTTCAGCAATCCTGCGATAATATCTTACATGGTAGGAGCTGTGTTTTGGTTGATAAACTTCAATACCCATCAAACCATGTTCTACCAGTCCTTTTATATCCTCTCTGTTTAAAGCATCTCCATGATTTACAAATGCCGGATGAGCAACAACTGGTATACCCCCGGCCTCCTTTATTAGTAATATACCTTCTTCAGGGCTAATTTTATATTTGGACACATAGGCCTTACCATCATTACCAATATAATCTCTGCTAAAGGCCTCTCCTATATTTTCTATATATCCCTTTTCTAACATAACCCGGGCAAGATGAGGACGGCCTATATAATCATCTCCGGCTATCTTTTTAACCTCAGCAAAATTAATATCAAGACCTTGCTCGTTCAATAATCTTACCATTTTTTTTGCTCTATTTACCCTGGCCTGAAAAATTTCCTTTAATTTTCTCAATAATACTTCATTTTTATCATCAATAAAATAAGCTAAAATGTGAATCTCGGCTTTCCCTCGAAAGGTTGAGAGTTCAATAGCAGGTATAATTTCTACATTATATTCTTCTCCTACTTTTTTAGCAT
>CAZOON010000260.1:0-3109 GCA_964581445.1 uncultured Halanaerobiales bacterium
TTCTCCCGGTACATATAAGCCAGGCCCTCTGGATCCTGTAAGATACTTAGCCCTTTTTTGGCCTTTACCACATTAGGGGTAGAAACTATCCGATAGTCTTCACCACCCTCTACTTTTAGTGTATCCAGGTCAGAAAAATCTCGGCTGGCCTCTATATGGAATTTATCAGTAGGAAGTTGCCGGTAACGGGCTGCATGTTTCTTCAATTCCACTATATCTACAGTATCTACAGATTGATAACCGGTCCTGCGGGAAAATTCCCTGTAATATGTATCTTCCCATTTGCTGACAGGAACCTCTGCCCAGCGATCAGGCTCAAGCTCTATTAGTACCCGGACATCCCGGTCTGTATTCACATTAACACCATCATCACCAGGAGTCCTGAAATCATGAGTAATAATCCTCTTTCCTTCATATTCCGGGAGTTGAGAAAGTTCTTCAATAATCACCCGGTCAACTGGTTTGTATACTTCATTTTCAAGCGTTGTCATAAAGGCCTCTTTATCGTGCAAACCGCCATACTCCTTTAAATCCCTGGTCTTTCTGGAATCCTGATATATCTCCAGCACCTCTTCCAGATTGCTAAGATCTGCTGCCTGTACACTTAATCCTTTACTCGCTTGAAAAAGGTTACCTGTTTGAAACATACTAAACAATACTATAATTATCAGCAAATATAAATTCCGGCTTCTAATTGTCATCACCCGCTTCTTTTACTTGATACCAGTTTATAAAGTTAAATAGAAATTCCTTTTCCAGTAATTCCAGATAAATAACTGATTTAAACCTTTTTTCAGATTTCTTACTGGAAATTATCAGACTTCTTCCAGTCATCTTATGTATCCGTTCTTCAATCTCATTTATATCTTCTTCAGGAGATATTACAAGTTTCCCGTTTGAATGACTTTTAAATTCAACCTGTAAAATATCCTCTCTATCAATTTTATTCTCTTCCAGTACCCTATTGGAATCCCTTTTATTTAAAAAGATAATACTATTTTTATTTATAGAAATCCCCTGGCCACGGCTTTTCAGCACATGAAAAACAAAGGGTATTGTGTCAAATAATAATAAAATAAAGCCAGCTATATAAATAAGTGATATAAGTAATGCTGTAAATTCGCTTTCAACTGGTATATAAAATACCATTAAAATTCCTGCAAATATTAAGAAAAATGGAATAATTAGCTTCCCAGTCCAGCCTTCTGCTTTATAATAATATTTACTCATATCTACTCCTCTTCCCAGCTGTCAAGCAAATCCAAAATGTAATTCTTCTCTGTCGAACTTAAATAGGTACTACCCAGTGATATCATAATTTCATTATCTAATAGTATTTCGTTTAGAACCTTACGGGCTGCAACTATTTTGCCACTGCTTTTCAATAATACAGCCCTGCCAATCCCTATTGAATAATTCTCAGGGTAGAGCTCTGCCATTTCTTCTAAATAAATAATACCCGCCTCTATCCTACCATCAGCTATATAGGCAATAGTAAGCGGAGTTATAGTCAAACCATTAATCATATTTTCATTTTTAGCAAAAAGACTTTTATACTGTTCAATCGCAGAATAAAAGCGGCCCTGTTCCAGGAGTACATTGGCCAGCAGCATTTGGGCCCTGGCATTGGCAGGATTGGCCTCAACTGCGTTTATTAAGGCTTCCGTAGCAAGCTCCATGGCCTCCTGATCAGCCTTCATTTCAGAATACAACATGCCCAGCAGAAGCCAGGGTTCATCCCAGTCAGGCCTTATTTCAACAGCCGAAGCAGTATAGATAATAGCCTGCTGAAAGTTTTCAGCGCCTCCGCCATTCTGCCAGCGGTCATAGAATAAAGCCGCCTCTTGAAGACGTTCCGCGGCTAATTGTTGGTATTCAATTGTAGATAATTCTTCACTAAAAACATCTGGACTTATAAAAATAAGTAGACAAAAAAAACATAAAAAGACATAAATAATATATTCCCGTCTTTTTACTAATTTCACACTATCCCTCTTTTCGCTTTCTTATCATCTTAAAAACTCCGTATATTATCTTATTTACCCACTTTCACAGTTTTTCCTTCAAAGTAATCTATCAATTATTATACCATATTTATATATTATTTGAATTTAGATAAAAAAAAAGCGGGAAATTATTCCCCGCCTGTATATTTATAATCCTTATTTGCTACTAAATATAATAAAGATATTATAGTTGAAGTCAAATCTTCATAGCAAACATCTACATAATCTGGAACTTTCAAGGAAACTGGCGTAAAGTTCCAGATGGCTTTTATACCTGCCTGAACTATTTTATCTGCCAGATCCTGGGCCTCTTCTGCATCCACTGTTAAAATTGCAAGCTTAATATTATTTTCCTTAATTGTATCTACCAATTCTTTATTACTTCTTACAGTGTAATTTCCCACCTTATTTCCAATTTTGTATAAATCACTATCGAAAATACCATATACATTTAAACCCATTTCTTCAAATCCAGGATAGTTTATTATTGCCCTTCCCAGGTTACTGGCTCCGACCATTACGATTGGTACTTTAGTACTTGTATCAATTATCTTACTCAAGCACCTTTTAAGATCATTTACCCTATAGCCAACACCTTTACAACCCAATTCACCAAAGTAAGAGAGGTCTTTACGTACCTGAGCAGCTTTAGTTCCAAAATAGTCACCGAGCTGTTTTGATGAAATCACCCTATCATCTATCTTTTCAAGTATACGATAATAATTTACTATCCTCTCCAGAGTAGGTCTTGGGACTACATTCTTAATTTTCAAACCCTCCTCGGAGTATATTCGGTATGAAGTAATTCATGAGATAGATGACTATTGGGTTCACCAAGATATTCATCATAAACCTTTTTAATATAAGGGTTTTCATGTGATTTACGCAGGGCAGTTCTTCTATCATTTTCATATATTGCTTCTAATCGTTTGTTAAGCACATCATCTGTAGCAGGAAGTGGTTGACCTCCTCCGCCAATACATCCACCAGGACAGGCCATAAATTCTACAAAATGGTATTTTTCACCTGCCTTAATTTTTTCCAATATTTTGCGTGCATTTCCAAGTCCGTGAACGACAGCAGCTTTGAGAGTAATATCATCA
>CAZOON010000261.1:0-3087 GCA_964581445.1 uncultured Halanaerobiales bacterium
CTTTCAATATGATAAATATCCCTGATCTCCGTTTCACCCTCAGCACTTAAACCAGCTAAAATTAACGCTGCACCAGCCCTTAAATCAGTAGCTGTCACTTCTGCCCCGGCAAGTTTACAGGGCTTAATCAAAGCACTGTGTCCATCAATTTTAATATCTGCACCCATCCTTTTTAATTCATCAACATGCATAAAACGATTTTCCCAGACAGTCTCAATTACCAGACTGGTTGCATCTGACTGTGTCAATAAAACCATCATCTGAGACTGCAAATCTGTAGGAAATCCAGGATAGGGAAGTGTTTTAATATCAACAGCATTTAATCTTTTGGTAGAATTAATTTTCACTCCTGATATTTTTTCTTCCAGGTCAACATCCATCTCATGTAATTTTGCAATTAATGGTTTTACATGTTCAGATAATACATTTTTAACAAAGACATTTCCCCCGGTAAGAGCAGAAGCAATCATATAAGTACCTGCCTCAATTCTATCAGGGATAATTCGATGTTCTGCTCCTTTTAGTTCTTCTACACCTTCTATCTTAATAATATCAGTTCCTACACCTTTAATCTGTGCCCCCATTACTGTTAAAAAATTAGCCAGATCAACAATCTCTGGCTCACGAGCAGCATTTTCAATAATAGTCTTACCCTCAGCCATAGTTGCAGCAAGTATAATATTTATAGTAGCTCCAACACTTGGATAATCCAGATAAATGCGACTTCCTCTTAGTTTTTCACTTTTCACTTCAACAATGCCATGGTCAAGGCTAACTGTTGCCCCCAGAGACTTAAAACCCTTCAAATGAAGATCAATAGGCCGGTTACCAATATTACACCCTCCAGGAAGACTGGTTCTTGCCCAACCATTTTTCGCTAGAAAAACACCAAGAATATAGTAGGAAGCCCTTAATTTCCTTGCTATTTCATGATCTGCTTCAAAACTATTTAAAGTTCTGGGATCAAGAAAAACTTTATTGTCTTCTCTTTCTATCTTAGCCCCCATAGCTCTTAATATAGAGCAAAGATTAGTAACATCTCTCAGCTTTGGAATATCAAGTAATGTACTCGGGCTTTCTGCAAGCATTGCAGCAGCAATTATTGGTAATGCAGCATTTTTTGCACCACTTACTTTAATTTCTCCTGTTAAAGGTAAACCTCCGGTGATTAAATATTTACTCACCTTCAAAGCCCCTTTCTTTATTATCACACATAAAGATAATACAGATATATTATATGTTTATATATTAATTTCGTTACAATTTAGACAAAGTCCTTTATATATATTTGCTATTTTTATCTACAGGCAATACATTTTACTCCCATTAACCTGTCCATAAAAGAAATTTTTTTATAATTTATTAATTCTTCAGGAGCTTTGTCCTCAAGTTCTCGCCAACAGTCTTCACACAATTTAGCACCAACATTCTTAATAATATTATCAGATATACCTAAAATTTTCAAGCTTTCTTTTCTATCCATTATTTCCCTATTTCTTCTATATACTGCATGATCACTGGCTATAAGTAAAACAATATCACCTTTGAAATCTGGAGAAGATACACGTTTAAAATTTATTCCATTTTCTCTGGCTTCTTTTATATATTTTTCCACATATTTATAATCAATTTCATGATCAATAATTAATTTACTGGCTTCTTTGTATTTTATTGCATCCAGCACTTCTGTATAAATAGCAGATTCAAAAACCTGTTTTGTTTTTAAAAAACATAATACACGCTCTTCAAACTCACCCAGGAATCTATTTTTCTCGTCTTTTTTAATTTCATAAGTTCCATAAATACCTTCTTTTAATATTTGATCTAATTTTTCTTCTTTCTGCATATTTCTCCCCCTGTCTATAATAATTAAGATTCTTATATTATTATTTACATCAGGATAAGATTCATACACTTTGTAATTCACGTTAAAAAAAAGCCCCTTTTAAAAGAGGCTTTTTATTATTCAATATTTCTTCCACTTACTTTAATTCTGGCTATAGCACGCTCCAGAGCACCTTCTGCCCGGGCCACATTAATCTTTTCATCTTTTTTGTCATCCAATCTTTTCTGAGCCCTTTCCATAGCACTTTGAGCCCTTTCAACATCAATCTCTTCTGGTAACTCTGCTGTTCTAACTACAAGATTTATTTGCTCTGGTTGAACCTCCATAAACCCATCGCTTATAGCAATAAGAGCTTCTTCACCATCTCTTCTTATCTTTAATACACCTGTCTTTAAACCCGTTACCAGCGGTGTATGACCAGGCAAAATACCTATATCACCATCAATAGCTCTAGCAATAAGGATTTCAATTTCATCACTAAAAAGTACTTTCTCCGGAGTAACAATATCCAATTTAATTTTTGAAGCCATAATTACTCACCAGCTTTTATTTTTTCTGCTTTTTCTATAGCCTCTTCAATGGTCCCAACCATATAAAATGCCTCTTCAGGTAAATTATCATATTTTCCCTCAAGAATTTCACGGAAACCTTTAACAGTATCTTCAACTTTAACATATGTGCCTGGAAGACCGGTAAATTGCTCAGCTACATGGAAAGGCTGAGATAAAAATCTTTCAATCCTTCTAGCCCTGTTTACAATAATTTTATCCTCTTCTGAAAGCTCATCCATACCTAATATAGCAATGATATCCTGTAAATCTTTATATTGCTGTAATACTTCCTGTACCTGACGCGCTACCCGATAATGCTCTTCACCCAATATTTGTGGATCCATTATCTGAGAACTTGAATCCAGCGGGTCTACTGCCGGATAGATACCTTTTTCAACAATCTGTCTGGATAATACAGTTGTAGAATCCAGATGGGCAAAAGTAGTTGCTGGAGCAGGGTCAGTCAGGTCATCAGCAGGCACATATACAGCCTGTACAGATGTAATCGAGCCTTTCTTTGTAGATGTAATTCTCTCCTGTAATGAACCTACATCATGAGCAAGTGTCGGTTGATAACCAACAGCAGAAGGCATCCTGCCTAAAAGGGCAGACACCTCTGAGCCGGCCTGTATAAAACGGAAAATATTATCAATAAAGAGTAATACATCCTGACCTTCCTTATCTCTAAAA
>CAZOON010000262.1:0-3066 GCA_964581445.1 uncultured Halanaerobiales bacterium
AATACAAAAATAAATGCTTCAGGATGCCAGGCACCATAAAATTTTTCTATAATTGGTACACCAAATGAGGCCATATCAATATTAAACATTTCAACATAATCAATACCAATTTTATTTAATAGACTTACCCCTAATATACCAATTAATATTCCTGCAATACCTCCCAATAAACCAATGCCTGTGGATTCCAGGACAAAGGTAAATATTATCTCTTTTATCTTTAATCCCATTGCCTTCATCATGCCTATTTCTTCCATGCGTTCAAGAGCTGCTAAAATAACTGTATTAATAATTGCTATAGCAGCAATTACCAAAATAATAAGAAGTATTAATTGATTTACACTTTGTTTGGCTTTTAAAAATGTTACTGCTTCAAGTTCACTCCAGGTATAAACTCCTAAATTATCATTTATATTATTGATTTTTTTCTCCAAGGATAGTCCAGTATTCTCAGCAATATTTTTATTTTCCAGTTTAATTATGAAGTGGCTTATCTGTCCTTCAACATTAAGTGCTCTTTGGGCAATATCCAATGGTAGATATACAATATTTCTATTTACATTTGTATTACTGCTATTCAACAAGCCAGATATTTCAGCTTCTATAGTGTTAAATGTATCGTTTTTAGTTCTAATTAATAAAGTGAGATAATCACCTGTTTTAAATTTCATTAATTCAGCTAATTTTTCTCCCATGACAACCCTATAATCACCTTTAGAAAACATTTCTCCCTCTGTAAAAAATTTATTTAAAGAAAAAACATTTTTATAATTGTCTGGATTTATTCCTTTAACTATAATAGGTATTCCATTAACACCATTATTTAAATTGGCCTTGAAATCCAATTCTGTAATAAGACCCTTAAATCCTTCTATATTAGTAAATTTTATATTTTTAATTTCATCACTATTAATAAGATTATCTAAGGGTAATTCATCCTTTTCTTCCCAGTATGTTTTATTAACAATTTGTAAATGACCTGATTCTAAATTTATTAAATTGTTATAGGTAATATCATTAATTCCAATTAATAATGAATCTATCATAATATATATAAAAAGGGCCATTGCAATTATCCCAGCTGTAATAAATGTTCTTTTTCTATGGCGAACCAGATTTTTTAAGGCAAGCTTAACTAGAAACATCATTGGCTTCCCCCTTTTTATCAGCAAATATCTGGCCATCACGTATTTCAATCATACGATGGGCGTAATCCATAACAAGTGGATCATGTGTTGAAAAAATGAAGGTTGTACCTAATTCTTCATTCATTTTGACCATTACCTCTAAAACCTCCTTACTTGTTTTCGAATCAAGATTTGCAGAGGGCTCATCAGCTAAAACCAATTTTGGTTCTTTGACTAAAGCCCTGGCTATAGCAACACGTTGTTTTTGGCCACCAGATAATTCATTTGGTTTTCGATTTTCAAGTCCAGCAAGTCCAACTATATCTAATATCTTTAATACTTTATCTTTAATTTCTTTTTCATTTTTTCCATCAATTAATCTAATTGCAAATTCAACATTTTCAAAGGCAGTAAGAACAGGAATTAAATTATAACTTTGAAATATAAATCCAATATTAAATCTTCTAATCATTGCTAATTCATGTTTATTTAAATCTTCTAATTCTTTATCAGTAAATTTTATAACACCATCAGTTGGTTTATCGAGACAACCTATTAAATTTAGTAAAGTTGTTTTTCCTGAACCTGAAGGTCCAAAAACAGTTGTAAATTCACCTTCTTTTACATCTAGGTCTATGCCCCGTAAAGCTGGCACCTCAATTTTCCCCTGTTGATATATTTTTGTAATGTCTTTTAGCTCAAGTAGATTCACTTTTTTCCCTCCTCATAAAAAGTATTATTATTTTTTATTCCATTTTTAATTATATCAATTATATTATCTATAACTGACATATCATTAAAATAAAGCATTTTTTCTTTATAAATATATTCTGCCATTGCAATAAACATTGAGCTTAGTATTTTACTCAATAATTTTAAATCAATATCAGATCTTATTTCCCCACTATTGACTCCCTCTTCAATTATTTTATAAAAAAACTCTTCACTTCTTACTTTATTATCCCCAATTATTTCCCTGTATAATTCTGAATCTTCATTGATTAATTTATTACTAATTAATAATAAACGGGGGTTTTCTCTGGCAAATTTTAAACCACTTTGATAAAGTTCTTTCAATAGATAAAAAAAGTTATATTCCTCTGTATTTAACATTAAATCTTGATTTATATAATCCATTTTTTTTTGTGCAAGTAGTGACAACAAATATTTATATAAATCTCTTTTATCTTCAAAATATTGATAAAAACTTCCTGGAGATATATCTGCATTTTCTATAATGTTTGTAATTTTAGCTCTATGAAAGGTTTTATCTGCAAACTCATCAATTGCTGCATCAATAATCCTATTTTTTTTATCACTTGATAAATTGAAAAATGTTTTTTTAGGCATAAAATACCTCCTTTTTATTTCTATATAATATGAATATGAATTCATATTCATATTATATCCAAAAAAATATAATTAGTCAATTATTATATCTCTATTCTATTATATTTAAAAGGAATTTTAAACTTTGGAAAACCTGTTACATAAGGGGCTATTTTATATAATTGAAAATATATAACTATAGTATTATTTTCAATATAATAATTTTGATCTCTGGATATTGATATAAACCTCATATCTTTTGAAAAATATATTTCGGCTTTCTTTTTAATCTCTTTTAATATATATTTATTGATTTTTTCAATATTTAAATCAGTTATTGAAAGAAATTCATCCAAAGAAATTTCATTACCTGTATTTAAATTAATATTATAGCTTTCTAAAAATCTCATTCCATGGGCTCCACCTGTATATTGATCATAATTAATTAATATACTTAATATGTCTTTCCTGTTTTTAACCTGGAAATTACTGGTCCCATAAAACTTATGAAATGGAATATTTTCTATTTTTGTTTCATAAAAAAAATTTAAAGATGAAGTGTATAAGTCATTTATATTTGAAAATATTTTTCACGAAATAATTTATTATA
>CAZOON010000263.1:0-3028 GCA_964581445.1 uncultured Halanaerobiales bacterium
GAGGCTATTGATAAAATTATCAACATGGATAGTAAACTATTTTATGATACTATCAGTCGCAAAAGTGCTTCAATATGTGGTCCCGGGCCAATTGCCATAGTTACCGAGGTTTGCAAAAAATTAGGGATAAACAGGGGTAGATTGTTAAAATATGCCACATCAGGAGATGTATCTGGAATGAATGAGCAAGTTGTGGGATATGCTTCAATTATTTTTCAATAATATATCAATATAGTGGAGAAAATATATTTATTATGAATTTCATCGATGAATACCAATTTGGTAAAATTATTGTTAATAACATAATTTATCAAAAAGATATCATTATATTCCCTGATTATGTTCAAAGTCAATGGTTGAGGGAAAAAGGGCATAACTTACAAATATCAGATTTGGATAGTGTTATCAATTTTAAACCTGAGATTTTAATTATAGGAACCGGAATGGTTGGTTTAATGAAAGTTGATAATGATGTAAGAAAGACATTAAAAGAAAAGGGGATTAAAAAGATTCTGGTCGAGAAAACAAATCATGCCTGTGAAATATATAATAAAGAAGGTTCTAAAAAAAAAGTTGCTGCATTACATATAAGCTGTTAATCTCATAAAATTGTTTTTTTTATCCATATATTTAAATCTATCAATACAATTATCTTTAATCATCATTCTGTCATTCATTATAATTATAACTAACGATCAATTTCTTGAAAATACCTTGAAATAATCTTGAAATATTTGAAAATAATTGTTTTATAATTTGTATATGAACATTTGCTTAGTAAATATCGCACCCGCAAAGCAGGTGGCTTTAAGAACTCCTAAAAGGCTAAAAGGGGTTCATTCTCTATTGACTTTTAGTTAATCTTTTTTCTACTATTTTAACTGAATATTTACAAAAAAATGATCATATGGATTATCTTGATATTTTTATGGTTAAATAAAAACAAATCTATTATATTTACTAATCTTCAATGTACTTAATCTGTTCAAATTTTAAACTCTTTTGCTTAAAAAGGATACAGTCATGTAACCATAAAAATGATAGATCGATATGCTGGTATTTTATAGTTTTTTTCATAATATTTTTTATTTTTGAAGTGAATTTAACTTAGTTTTGAGCTTTTCCGTTTGTTTTCAATTATGATGGTTTTTGCTATATTCAGTTATATATGAATTATATAGTAATGATAATGTCACATAATTATTACTTTTATCAAATTATTTAATGCAATTCTAAATTTAATATATCAAAACTGTAATTACAGTATATGAACATAGACATTCTTTACCGAAAATATTTTAAAAAGGTAAAAAATATTTTCATCATTTTTTATAATAATAATTTTTTATAATAAAAAGATGGAAGAGAAGTATCTGACAATTTCTCACCTGAAGTCCAAAGCGGGTGCGTATTGACCAGGAAATATTAAAAAAAATAAAGATAAAAAATCTTTATAAAATAAGGCTAAAAGAAATTAATTAAAAATTATTATTACTTTACATAAGATATATTATCGGACCTTTTAATATTTTTATTAATATTAAATTCCTGAATAGATTCCTTATGAGCTTCTTTCGATATTCATTGATTAATATCCCTTCTCCCTCATTATAGATAATATTTTTTCTACACATTCTTGAATATCTTTATTATTATCATTATCAAGCTTTATCCAGCAATCTACTGGTATTTGATTTCTAAACCAACTCAATTGTCTTTTTGCAAAATTGCGAGTTTCCTTTTTAATCATTTCAACAGATTCTTCCTTAGAAATATTTCCTTTTAAATATAACATCACTTGTTTATATCCTAAACCTTGCATTGAACTTAATGTATTTAAATCGATATTTTTATCTTTATATTTCTCAATAATCCTATTCGTTTCTTCTATAAGACCATTGTTTATCATTTGCTCAACACGATCATTAATTTTTTGATAAAGTTTTTTTCTATCCATGTGGATACAGATAATGTAGTAATGATATATTGATTCTGTTTTATTGATATTAGCATTTTTGTGAAAATGCGTTAATGACTTTCCTGTTAAATAAAATACCTCTAATGCTCTTATTATTCTTTTTGTATCATTTAAACTAATTTTATTCGAATATTCCGGGTCAACTTTAGCAAGCTGATTATATAGAATCTTATTTCCTTTCTTGCTTGCTAACTCAGCCAATTTATTTCGGATGTTTTGATCTCTGCCAGGACCATTAAAAATTGGTTTTATAAGTGATTTTATATAAAGTCCCGTTCCTCCTACAATTAAAGGTTTTTTATCACGATACAGAGTATTTTTAATACACTGTTCAGCTTGTTTCGTGTATTGCATAACATTATAATTTTCTGACGGTTCGACAACATCGATACAATGATGAGTGTATTTGTTCAAAATATCATATTTAGGCTTATCTGTGCCAATATTTAAATATTTATATATTTGCATTGAATCAGCTGAAATTATTTCAATTTCAGGGATATATTGTGCAATTTTAATGGATATAGCAGTCTTCCCGGTTCCAGTTGGTCCAGTAAGTATGATAATATTATCTATTTTTGACATCAACAAGTTCTCCATACAATGTAAAAGCATCTGCTCTTTGAACATTAATATAGGCTAATTTCCCAATTAAGCCACCATTGTCTTGAAATTTGTCAACTTTATTTAGAAAAACAACGACCTTATTTGTCCTCGTTTTACCCCAATATTGATGTTTAACTCCTTTTTTAGAAATATTTTCGACTAATATTTCGACAGTTTTTCCTATTATTTGTTGATTTTTTTTGATTGATATGTCTTTTTGCAATTCAATTAGTTTCCATAATCTCTCTTTTTTAATTTGAAGACTAATCTGTTTATTAAAAAACGAGGCTAATGTTTTTTCTCTGTTTGAATAGATGAAGGTATAAGCAGAATCAAATTGAATATCTTTAAATGCCTTTATTGTACATTCAAAATCTTCTTCTGTCTCCCCTGGATATCCAACCATTACATCAGTTGTAATGCTGGCATTCGGTATATTTTTTC
>CAZOON010000264.1:0-3024 GCA_964581445.1 uncultured Halanaerobiales bacterium
TGGCAGGTCAATACTTCGAAGCTGGCGTGGCGGAATTTCTTCACCCGTGACACCCCGTCCGGGTTTTCCAGGCTGTGGCTCTTTAATTGTAATCAAAACATCTCCCGGGCTTACATTTTGGATCCTTGCAAGATTATAATAATCTATACTTCCATCTTTTCTTTTTGTACCTATAGATTCTACACTCTGTTTAAAATGATAATTATATTCAGCATCTCGGCCCTCAACAGGTGAATCACCTTCTGCAATAAGGACATTTTCTTTTATCTCTCCAGATTTTAAAATTGCTTTAATCTTATCTCTCTTTATACCATATTTTATACCAGCATTAGTAATTACTTTATTTATATCACTTAAACTTATCTTTCTGCCACCACGAGCTGGCACATAATTCATATAGGCCTTTAAAGCATTTTTACTGATTATAACTGAAAGCTCACCATCAACATCAAGCTCAGGTTTCCGCTCTGCAATTTTTAAAAATTTATCATTAGCTCTTTCCAGAACTTCTTTAATAACAGCCAAATCAAGTTCTTCAATCTTTTTTTTATCTAATTCCTGCTTTATTTCTTGATAGGAAACCTTTTCACCACCCTCGGGCGGAGTAACCTTAAGGAAAATACCCTTATCATTAATTTTCAATTTGTATTCACCATCAATGGCAATATCTTTAACAGCATGTTCTATTTCATCTTCCAGGTCCTCTTCATTAAGAGTAATTAAATATAAATTATCACCACCACCAAATCCCAAAAAACCATTTTTTTCTTCAATTAATTGAATATTTACATCATTTTTTGTTATTACAATAGAATTTGAATTAGCCAGTTTTTTAATTCCTTTTTTTAAGGCCTCTTTTTCATCCTCAGCCTTTACTTTAACTAATTTAAGCATTTAGCCAACATCCTTTCTAAAAAAACTGTACTTCATTTTCCCCAAGATAAGCCCTGAGACCCTGTACGGCCTTTTTATGTATCTGGGAAATTCTGGCAGTAGAAAGCTCCAGGATATTTGCTATTTCTTGCTGGGTTAATTCATCATAATAATATAATGAAATTACTATTTTTTCTTTCTCTTTCAAACGGCTGATGGCTTCTGTTAATGTATTTAACATCTCTTCTCTATGAATCCTTGATTCTGGTTCTTTTTCACTATCTTCCTTTATTAAATCCATAATAATGCCATCTTCAATCTCATTATATAAAGAAATCCATTGAGAAGAATATATTTTTTGATAAACAGATTTCACTTTATCCACTGACATATCAAGTGCTTCAGCAATCTCATTTTCTCCTGCTTTTTTACCCGACTTTCTTTCAATATCTTTAGCTTTTTCCTTTATTAATTTACCCTTTTTCCTAAGAGAGTGAGGTAACCAATCAAGCTTTCTAAGATGGTCCATAATCTCCCCTCTTATCCTCCGGGAAGCATATGTAGTAAATTTATATCCAAGTTTATAATCAAACTTATTTACGGCATCAATAAGACCTATTACTCCAAAACTCTCCAGGTCCTCAGCATCAACAAAATCAGGTACTATCATTTTAACCCTGCCGGCCTGATATTTAACCAGAGAAAGATGATGTAATATTAATTTTTGTCGGGCATCTTCATTATTATTATCTTTATACTCCTTCCAGAGCTTTAATTTTTCAATCGCCATAGATAACCCGCCTCTCATTCGCTTTCTTCATCTTCCACCTCTAGTACTGAAGGATTTAATGGTGAGAAATCTACCTCCTGTTCATCATTTAAATCATCATCTTTATTTTCATGCTTTTTATTATCTTCTTTTTTTATCTCATCATCTGACCACTTGCTAAAAGTTTCAAGTAAAAATAGTACGAGCCAGCTAATAATTGCTATAAGGAAAAATGCAATTAACGCCCTGCTCAAAGTAAATCCCAGGGGCTTATAAGTTATTATATTAATAATTACTGTAATTATATAGGCAATTAAGCCTGCAATAATAGCACCACCTGTTTTCAATCTCTTCATTTACAGCAATCCCTTTTTACGTAATTCTCTTTGATAATCAAAAATCCAGCTAACAATATTATCTCGCAAACAACGACTCAAATCAATAAATTTTACCCCGGCTGCTATCCCATCTGGAAGATCATACTTAGTCACAACTACTCCATAAACAGGGATATCTTTAATCTCATCTATATTTATCCTCATCTCAAGCAGGGTATCAGCAGGAATATTTTCCTTATCAACTATATTGAATATTATTTTTATCCCACCACCACTAATATCAATAGCTGATGTTTCTTTATAATCTTCTGAAATTACTTTTTTATTCTTATCAACACGACGGTATTTAACTCCTAATTTCACATCAATTCTGAAAAATTCTCGTCTCTGTATTCTATTTATCTCATCAGCTTTTGTAACAATTAGCATAGGAATCGGGTCTTTAATTCTATTTATTATTTTAGATTTAAAAACAAATGCTGCTGTTTCACCTGTGTAATAAATATTAATATTCAGATTTCGTCTTAAGGCTACTAACTCACCATTTACATAGGGAGGCAATATTGCTATATAGTCTTCTTTAATATCTGCAACTTTACTATCATAATTACCTTTATATGAACCTCTTTCGACTTCAATATCTATTTTATCATTTACCTTCAAATCATTAGCTGCCATATATAACTCCCTTCTCAATCCCTATTAAAAATACCGATAATTCTATAAATAAAACCCCTCATACCCCTTGATGGGCGTGTATCCCTATTATCAATCAGTTTAGAAGCAGTTTCTCTAAAAGCTTCTCCCGCTTTGCTATGGGAAAATAAGGAGATAACAGCTTCCTGCTCTTTAACAGAGCGTTTTACATAACTATCATAAGGTATAAAAGAGACAAAATCCACATTTAATTTTATATATTCTTTTATCGCCCGGGTCATCCTTTTAATTATTTTTTCTCCTTCATTATTTGAATTAACCTGATTTAACAAAAGTCCCAGATTATTATTAAAATCATGGTTTGCCAGTATTTTAATTAGACTATAT
>CAZOON010000265.1:0-3019 GCA_964581445.1 uncultured Halanaerobiales bacterium
AAGCCTGTTTTCTTCCAATTCAGCAAGTTTATACATATTTTCACCACTGGAGGTAATTAACTCTATCTCTTCTATTTGAATAGCAAGGCCGGCCATCTGTTGATAGGCCTCTATTATACTCTTTCTATCTTTTAGCTTTCTGGTATTATCTATTATTTCTTCTAAAACAGCAAGCGCCTTCTTATAATCTCCCTGAGCTGCATAATAAAGTGATTTCATATTTAGATAACTTACAAACATTTTCTTGATTTTTCTATTATTTTTATCCACTTCCCAGACTTTTTTAATCAATTTAGCTATTTTATCAATATATTTTTTTGACTCAAGTTGATTTAAACTAACGATTTTATTCGTCTTTAACTTATTATCATTGATTACTGGAAATAATTCATGACTCCTGTGAAAATATATTTCTGCCTCTTTTATTAAATATTCAAGCTCTTTGATATTATTACCGGCATTTTCATAATGATAAATAAGACGAGAAAAATATATCCTTTCATTTACCTTGTTATCTAACTCACTTTCCAGAAAATGTGCAATCTTATTATGAAGGATGAGCTTTCTGGCATGTGAGAGATTATTATAAATATAATCCCGCAATTTATTATGAGTAAATTTATAGCCTTCTTTTGTTTCTTTTAATATATTGTAATCTATTAATTCCTCTAAAAGGTCAAGTAATTCCATTTCACTTTTATTACTAATTTTTTTTATCATATTAAAATCAATCATATCAAATGGAATAGATATCACATTCAAAAGCTTTTTTGATTCTTCAGAAAGAGTTGAAATACGTTCATTTAATATATCCCTACTTTTTTCAGTCATAAATGAATTTAATTTTTCCTTTTTCATTCCACCTTCACTTAGTTTTAATATTTCAACAAGGAAAAATAGATTCCCCGCAGTTTCTTCATAAATTTTTTTTATTAATTTATCTTCTATTTTTTTACCAGTCTTTATCTTTACAAAATTCTTTACTTCATTATAATTTAATCTTTGAAGTTCTATTCTTTTTATTAAACCATAACGTATTAAGCTAGAAGCAAATCTGGAAAACCTCTCTTTATTCTCATATCTTGAAGTCCCTATTATCTGGATATCAATATTCTTATTATCATGGATAAGGACTTTCATAAGCTCCAGGCTCTTTTCATCACACCATTGCAAATCCTCAAAAACAATAATAAGTTTCTTTTCTTTTGATATTTTTGCTAAAAATTTTATCATGAGCTCAAGTGCGGATTGATGCTGTATTGATTCAAAATTTAATAGTTTATCATTATTATTTTCTGTGTCTGAAAAAAAGGAAGGAAAAAGATATGATAGAATCTTATTTTCCGGGAAAATAGCATCATTATTTATATCAAAGGAATTATTAATTTGTTCAAATATCTTTTTCCAGGGTTTATAAATATAGTTAGATTCTGCCAAATAACAATTTGTCCTTAATATTTTAATGAATTTATTTCCATAATTTTTTAAGACTTCATCAATTAATGCAGTTTTACCAATACCAGCCTCACCTGAAATAAGTAATGACCTGGTTTCTTTTCCATAAACAAACCTGTTTATCTCATCTTTAATAAACTCTAACTCTTGTTCCCGTCCAATAAAATCTGTTTTTATCTTTGCCGGCCTATTATCATTTTTCAACTTATTAAATAATTGATTTGTCTCCGGATCAGGTTTTATACCAAGCTCAAGCTGTAAAACTTCTTCCAATTTATTATAAACAGATACAGTCTGAGCTGTATTACCATTTTCAGCATATATTCTCATAAGCTCTCTATATGCCTCTTCATCATATTTATCAATTTCAATTAAACTAAATAAAAATTTTAATATCGAATTATAATCATATTCTTCCTTTTTTCTTTTAATTATTTTTTTTAATGTATTGATATATATCTTTTTATAATAGTATCTCTTTTCTCTTAACCAATCATTGAATTCCAGACAATTTTTAATATAGAAATCTTCAAAGAGATCCCCTCTGTATAAATCAACACTGTCTATATCATCTGCTTTAAGAAAATTATCCAGATCAAGATCTAAATATTTGTCTTTATTTAAAATTATATTATTCCTATCAGGAGTATCAATTATCTCTTTTCCAATAATTTTTTTCAACTTATAAAGGGCATTCCTCAGATTTTTCCTGGCACTATTTTCATCCATATCACACCATAATAGTGAAGCTATCAGAGGACGCTGAACTTTTTCATTAAGCAATAAATAATATAATAGGCCTTCAACTTTTTTATAGGGAAAACTCAAAACCTTCTTACCCTTCTTTATCTCCGGCAAACCAAGAATTTTTGCTTCAATTTTTTCCATCTCAACCATACCCTTTATTATTTTTTATAAACAATTTCACCTTTTTTAATGACGAGCTCTACATTATTCATAGCAATATGATAGCTTAAATGTTTATACGATGGGATATCAAATATAATTATATCAGCATACTTGCCAGTTTCTATACTTCCAATTTCATCTTCTCGATCAATTGCCCTGGCAGCATATCTTGTTAAAGCTAATATAGCTTCTTCTGTTGTCAGGCCCATATATAAAGTTGAAAGTGTTAATAAAAACGGGATAGACCCTGAATAAGCACTACCTGGATTAAGGTCAGTTGCCAGCGCCACATCAAGACCGGCATCTATCAACTTTCTCGCCGGGGCATATTCTTCTTTCAAACTATAAGCAGTTATTGGTAATAATACCGGTGTAACTCCTTTATCAAGTATTTCCTCTATTCCCCTATCAGATATTTTAAGCAAATGATCTGCAGAAATTGCATTGATATCAGCCGCCAGTTCCGCAGCCCCAAGAGGAGCTATTTCATCAGCATGAATCTTTGATTTCAAACCCATATCCTGAGCAGCCAGCAATATCTTCCGGGCTTCATCTACAGTAAATACTCCTTCATCACAAAAAACATCACAAAACTCAGCACCACCCTCTTCAATAATAGCAGGCATCACTTCATCTATTAGATATAAAATAAAGG
>CAZOON010000266.1:0-3010 GCA_964581445.1 uncultured Halanaerobiales bacterium
ATCTCTGCTTATTTTTGTAATCATTTCTTTGAGCTTAATATTTAATCTCAAATTATGGCCAGAATTTATTACAACTTTAGCCTCAATATTAACTGCAGTTTTTATTTCAACCTTTATAGGCATTCCACTGGGTATATTAAAGGCTCATAATAGGATATTTGATATTATTACCAGGCCCATACTGGATATGATGCAAACTATTCCTGTCTTTGTTTATCTTATCCCTGCTTTAATGTTTTTTGGTTTAGGTGTTGTCTCAGGGGTAATTGCTACAATTGTTTTTGCAATCCCACCACCAATTAGACTTACATATTTAGGTATTAAACAGGTATCAAAAGAATTAAAAGAAGCCGGTGAATCTTTTGGCTCAAATAGCTGGCAAATGTTATTTAAAATAGAATTACCTGCTGCAATGCCTTCCATTATGATGGGTATAAATCAGTGTATAATGATGTCACTTTCAATGGTTGTTATTGCTTCTATGATTGGAGCAGGGGGACTGGGAAAACCTGTAATGCGTTCAATGGCAACAGTTAATGTAGGAAAGGGGTTTGAATCAGGGATTGCAGTTGTCATGTTAGCAATGGTTTTAGATAGATTATTTGTTAATGAGTAAATGTAATAGAGGAGGTAAGGTATGAAAGATGAGGAGATGATTAGTACTGAGAATTTATTCAAAATTTTTGGCGATAAACCAGATAAGGCCCTGGGATTAATTAAAGAAGGTTATTCAAAAGAAGAAATACTGAATAAAACCAGGCAGGTAGTTGCGGTAAAGGGAATAAATTTTATTTTAAATAAAGGTGAGATTTTTGTTCTTATGGGTTTGTCCGGGAGTGGTAAATCAACCTTATTAAGATGTATTAATAGATTAATAAAACCAACTGCTGGTAATGTTTATCTAAATTATGAAGAGAAAATAGTTGATATTACAAATATAAAAAAAGATGAATTACTAAAAATAAGGAAAAAATATATTAGTATGATATTTCAACATTTTGCTCTTTTTCCCTGGCGCACAGTGCTTCAAAATGTTGTATTTGGTATGGAAATACAGGGTGTGGAAAAAAATACAGCTTTTTCTAGAGCAGAAGAAGTCCTTGATCTTGTAGGTTTAAAAGAGTGGGGAGAATCAATGCCATCAGAATTAAGTGGTGGAATGCAGCAGAGAGTGGGTTTAGCAAGAGCTCTTGCAACAGAGGCACCAGTTTTATTAATGGATGAGCCTTTTAGTGCTCTTGATCCATTAATAAAGGTAAAAATGCAAGATGAATTAATAAAATTACAAAATAAATTTAAAAAATCTGTAATTTTTGTGACACATGACCTTGATGAAGCACTAAAATTAGGAGATAGAATTGCAATTATGGAAAAAGGTCATATAGTTCAAATTGGAACTCCTGAAGAAATAATTACTTTTCCAAAAACAGAATATGTTGCAAGGTTTGTAGAACATGCAGATGTTTCAAATGTATTAACTGCCAAAACTGTTGCTAAAGATATTTCAAAATTTAGTGTAGAAAATAATGAAAAATATATGCAAGTAAATTTAGATAAAAATGAAAGCATGGTACTTTATTTTGATGAGTATGGAGATGTATTAAAAATTAAATATAATAATAATTCTTATAAAGTTAAAAAGTTAAATAAAAAAGAGGATATTAATAATTATAATGATAAAGAAAAGTTTATTTATTTAGTTGATGACTATACACCGATAAAGTTAATTATGGAAGCACGTATTCATTCTAGATTACCTATAATTTTGAAGTCTGAGGGAAAAATGATTAAAGGAATAATTAGAGAAGAAGAAATATTTAAAAAAATGTTGAAAAAATAGAATAATATAATAGTTTTATTTAACATTTGAAATAAAAAATATTATTTAAATATAAATTGATAAGAACCATAGTGTGAACCAACTATAATCAAAAAATTCTGTTAATAGGTTTTTCATTATGGTTCTGATTTTTATATTAAAAATTGAAATTTATATCTTGCTTAATGAGTATATTTGTGTTATAATATATTAGATATTTATATGCTTCATATATTTATATGTGTTTTATATTTTTCGCCCTGAAGGGGCGATTTCTGTCTTGTAAAAAAAGAAATGGGGGGATTTTATTAGATATCATTTTAAAATAAGGAGTTGATAAAATGTATAAAAAAGTCAATAAATTTGCTATTTTAGGTGCTGGTAATGGTGGGCAGGCAATGGCAGCTTATTTAGCATTACAGGGATATGAGGTTAATCTTTATAATCGCTCTTTTGAAAGGATTAAAGAGATAAAAGAGGCCGCTGGTATTTATTTAAAAGGTGTATTTAAAGGTTTTGGTCACTTAAATAAAATTACTACAGATATTGAAGAAGCTATAGAAGGCGTAGAGGTAATTATGGTAGTTACCCCGGCAGTAGCACATAAATATTTAGCAGAGTTATCAAGCCCACACCTTAAAGATGGACAGATAATTGTGTTAAATCCAGGGCGTACAGGTGGAGCACTTGAATTCAAAACGATACTGGACAAAAATAATTGTAAAGCTGATATTATTTTATCAGAAGCACAGACGTTTTTATATGCTAGCAGAGTTACTGGACCTGCAGAGGCAAAAATATTTGGGGTAAAAAATAAGGTATCTATTGCTGCGTTTCCAAGTTATAATACCAGGGATGTTATTGAAAAACTTGCACCTGTTTTTCCACAATTTACTCCTGTGGAAAATATTTTAAAAACGAGCATGGATAATATCGGGGCAATTTTTCATCCTGCACCTATATTACTAAATATGGCCTGGATAGAATCAACCGGTGGTAAATTTGATTATTATCAACAGGGGATTACCCCTTCTGTTGCAAAAATTTTAGAAAAAGTAGATGAGGAAAGAGTTGAAATAGCTTCAACAATAGGTGTTGATGCCCTAAGTGCAGGTGATTGGTTAAGAATGGCTTATGGTGCACAGGGAAAAGACCTTTATGAATTATTACAATATAATAAACAATATAAAG
>CAZOON010000267.1:0-3006 GCA_964581445.1 uncultured Halanaerobiales bacterium
CATCGGAAAAATCCCTGGCGAAAGAATTTGATGTTTCTATATCTACTATTCGTCAAGCAGTTGGTTTACTTGTTGAAGAAGGTCTTCTTATTCGCAAACAGGGTAAAGGAACTTTTGTTACAAAAAATACTATACAATTGAAATTTTTGGGCTGGATAGGTGAGATGAAAGAAGGAGATCGTGTTATACAGGAGATTATCAAGATTTTTGAAGAAAAAAATACAAATCTTGAAATAAAGTACATAAATGCGAGTTATGAAGATATTAAAAAAACCTATTTAAATATGGTGCAAAAGGGTGAGTCACCAGATATAGTTCAAATTGATAATTATTGGACTAGTACACTGGCAAGCATGGGTTTGCTTGAATCTCTTGACAATCTTCTACCAGCTAAAAATTTATCAGGCCGTTATCCCGATAAAGATTTAAAAGGCGGAATGTATAACGGAAAAATATATTCTGTTGCCTGGGGATTAGGACCTGCAGCTTTAATATATAATAAAAAATTAGCTAATAGATTTAATTTAAATTTAGAAAAGAACTTAAGTTTAGGAGCTTATTATAATATTTGTCGTAAAATTAGCAATCACCCTTTAAATAATGATGTTTTTGCCTTTGGCTTTGCTAGTAATATAGATATAGTTTACAATATTTACACATTTATGTTAGCATTTGGAGCTGATATTATAGGTAATGAAGATAAAATAGTAATAAATAGTGATAATGCATTAAAGACGTTTAACTGGTTAAAAAAATTACTTAATAATAATAAAATTATTTGGGCTAAAAATGCACGTGAATTAAGAGATTTATTAGTAAAAGATAGGTTGGTATTTTTAGAAGATGGTCCATGGATCAGGGGCATTTTGAAAGAAAAAACAGGATACAATAAAGGAATTGATAATTATTTTGGGGTTATAGAAAATCCATCTTCTAGTTTTACTAGATATTCATCATTTACGCGCAATCATAGTTTAGCAATATCTAGCATGTGTGAGAGGAAAGATTTGGCTGTTGAATTTATTGATTCACTGAGCAGTGATCCAGAAATATGTAATTTATATTTTAAAGAATTGGGGCTTTTACCCTCACAAAAAGATATCTTAATGAGTCATTCTTATAGGGAACATGAATATTATGTTACTTTTATAAGTCAGATGGAAAAGGCCCGGGTTTTGAATGCAAGTAATCCTCTTTTTGGAAAGGCTTTAAAATTTGTTGCAGATGCAGCTTATAATATATTGCAAAAAGAAGTAGATATTAAAAAAGAATTGGAAGAAAAAGCATATTATTTAAAGATGTTATATAGTGATTAATAAAACTTTTAGACAAAACATACGAAAGACTGATATATAGATGAAGGTAAAATATTGATATTCTATGTTTTTTAAGGTAAGTCAAGAAAATTTTAAATATGGAGGTGATAATTATATAAATATATTTTTTATTCAATTAGTTTATAATTAACAATTATATTAAAAGGAGGAAAAAAAAATGAAAAGATTATTAGTGCTTTTATTGACCTTTGTTATGATTATGGGTATAGTTTCTGTTGCTGGAGCTGCTGATAAAGTAAAGATTGGATTTTTAGTAAAAATGCCAGAAGAAGGCTGGTTTCAAGATGAATGGAAATATGCTGAACAGGCTGGTAAAGATTTTGGATTTGAAGTAATAAAAATTGGTGCTACTGATGGAGATAAAGTATTAACAGCAATTGATAATATAGCTGTACAGGGTGCTCAGGGATTTGTTATTTGTACTCCTGATGTTAAATTGGGTCCTGCTATAGTAGCTAAGGCTAAGGCAAATGGCTTAAAAGTAATGAGTGTTGACGACCGTTTTATTGGTTCTGATGGTGAGCCTATGGAAGAAGTACCTCATATGGGGATTTCTGCCTATAGTATTGGCAAATTGGTTGGTAAAACACTTGCTGAACAAATTAAAGAAAGAGGCTGGGATATGGATGAAGTTGGTGCATTGCGAATGAGTTATGAGCAATTACCGACTTTGAAAGATAGAACAGATGGCGCTACAGATGCATTATTGGAGGCAGGTTTCCCTGAAGCTAATATTTATGATAGTCCTATGGAAAAAGATGATGCTGAAGGAAGTTTTAATGCGGCAAGTGTCTCAATAAACAAAAATCCTGATGTTAAAAAATGGCTTGTTTTTGGGCCTTCAGATAGTACTACAATAGGTGCAGTCAGGGCTTTAGAAGGACAGGGTTTTGGTGCTAAAAGTGTTATAGGAGTTGGTATTAATGGTGACACTTTTGCCATAAATGAATTTGAAAAAGAAGAGCTTACAGGACTTTATGGTTCAGTTAAATTGGATGCAAGACAGCATGGTTATGATACAGCAAAACTAATGTATGAATGGATTTCTGAAGGGACGGAGCCATCTAAGGTAATCTGGACTGCTGGTACATTAATAACTAGAGAAAATTATAAAGAATTTGTCAAATAAAAATATTTATAGGATAGGGCACTTTTAAAGTGCCCATCCATTCTCATTATTTAAAAGTGAGGAGTTAATTTTATGACTAATTACTTAGAATTTAATAATATAAGAAAAAGCTTTCCAGGCGTGAAGGCTTTAGATTCAGTTTCTTTTGGTGTGAAAAAAAATAGTATTCACGGTTTAGTTGGTGAAAATGGTGCTGGGAAATCTACTTTATTGCATATTTTAAGTGGTGCTTATAGGCCTAATAATGGAAAAATAATAATAGATAATGATAAAAAAGTATTTAATAATACTAAAGATGCTTTGAATGCTGGTATAGCGGTAATATATCAAGAACTAAATCTGGTACCAGAAATGACAGTTGCAGAAAATCTTATGATTGGACAATTCCCACAAAAAAAAGGTTTTGTAAACAAAGACAAATTAATGGAAAAGGCTAAAAAACAAATAGGTTTACTAATGGAAGATTTTAGCCCTGATACTAAAGTTAAAAATTTATCTATTGGTCAACGTCAAATGATAGAAATAGGTAAGGCATTATTG
>CAZOON010000268.1:0-3001 GCA_964581445.1 uncultured Halanaerobiales bacterium
GTAAGAACTATAGCTGCAAAAAACATTATAACAACAATTTGTAAGACTGCTAAAATTCTCATTTTTATTGGAAGCTTACCTGGAAATTTACCTCCCATAGCATATTCACCCCATGGCACCCCTAAAGCAAGAGCTAATTGAAAAATTGAAACTACTACACTAAATACAAAAAATATTTTTGCTGCCAACATAAATAATCTCTCCCTATTATTAATTTTTATTAGAAGTATAATTATAATTATACAATAATTGTAATAAAAAATTATCAACTTATTGTTAATATTATGTAAAATTTAAATATTATAAATAATTTTAAAGTAATTAACCGAAAGCAAATAAAAAAGCTTCCGGTTTTTACTATACTAAACTATATTAACTATTCATACTGTATTATATGCATTATTTATATTGGCTTGGATGTTTCTCAAAAAAATCTGTTCTTGGCTCAAGCAATTTAAATCTATGTTCCTCTTGATCATCAATAAAAGCAGTAATTGCTTCAAAAATATAATCCCAATCCCAGAAATTTTCATTATCATCTAAATTTAAATATTCAAGTATCATCTCTGTTCCTTTTGGTGCAATAGGGTGCATGAGAACAGCTGCTGTTTTAACCATATGAAAGGCATCAATAAAAAGCTGCATTAATATGCTCTCATCATTATTTTTCTTGTATTCACTATATTGTTTCGACCAGTGTTTATTTATATCTCGAATATAGTTGTCCATCAAACTCATTACCAGATGAAACTCATGCCTGTACATTGATTTTTCATATTCAAGAATAGTTTCTTTGGCCTCATCAAATATCTCTTTACTTATATTTCCTGCAGGAAGTTTACGATCATTGAATTTTTGAACCGTGTAAAAACAGGAACGGACAGCATGATTAAATACATTTGCAAGTAGATTCCCCTCCTTAAGAACAGGGTCACCATGACTTCCTCCCTTTGGGTTTAATGGTTTAGGTTTAAATCCTACACTCTTAATACCCAATCCAAAACTTAAAAAATGTGCTCTTAATTGCTCTGCTGTATAATAATCAAGCAAATCTTTAGCCATTGGAGGTTTCACCTTACCACTGCTACTGGCTTTTTTATCCAGGAAAAGAAGATGGTTGTTTGCAATTAAATCAGGTAATTGTAATTTATCTTCAGCTGGTTTTACAGATGGATTTTTCCCCTCAATTCCCATAAACATAGCCATTTCTACAGGTCCATAAAAATACACATTATCTTCTCCAATAAATTGATAAACCTCAGACTCTTTAGAACACCACCATTTTTTCCACTCGCTTTTATCTCTATCCTGCATTTCCAGATAGGTCATTGTAAAAGATATTGGAGCCCATAAAGATTCAGGCCATACCCAGACAGTTAAATCATCAATCCCCTCAAGATCAGGGGCATCAAGTCCCCACTCAACATTACCGGTAAGTCTAAAAGGAACAAGAGTTTTCCCGGTACGATATTGTATGGAATCTTCAGCCAATATAGAGCAGGCTTCTTCACGCTCATCAAGTGTATTAAATATCATTTGAAAAGATGATTTATTCTCTTCATTCTGCAAATTATATTCTGGCAACGTATCTTCCAGTTTATTTACCAGATCAAGATATTCATTTTTCACATAAATAACTGGAGGTTCCAGAAATTCTTCTATACTCTTAATCATGAAGTGCCTGGTATTGGGATTACCCTTTAGTATTTCTACCCATTCTCTAAGGAGTTCATGAAATTCATCCAGTTTAAAATACCAATTAGTCACATCCCTCATTTCCGGTTTTTCCCCGGACAGGGTGCTTTTCGGATTAATCAAATCCTGTGGCATATACTGGTGTCCCAGTGAGCATTCATCAGCATAAGCTTTTTCTGATGTGCAACCATCAATAGGACATTGACCAATTACCTGCCGTCCATTTAGAAATACCTCATGCTCAGGATCATAAAATTGTGATGTAGTAATTTTTTTGAGGTGGCCATTATTATACAATGTCTTTATAAAATCATATGTATACTGCTGGTGAATTTCTCCAGCTCGTCCAAAACTGGAGCCAGCAAAAAGATTAATGGCAATATTATATAATTCTAAAACCTTTTTTTGAGATTCGTGATTTGATTTAACAAACTCATCAATCGTACCCTCGAAAGAACCTTCACTAAATAACTTACGGTAATCTTCCATTATTGGTGAACCATAGCAATCAGTTCCTGAAACAAAGATAACATTATCTTTACCAATGCGATCTCTTAAAAAACGTGCAAAAACATCGGCATGAATAAAAACCCCACCTATATGCCCAAAATGCAACTCTTTATTACCATAAGGCATCCCCGCTGTAATAACTGCACGTTTTGGAAATTCAGGTCTACCTTTACTTAAATCAGATTTTAAATCCAAACAAATCACCCTTTCATAATTTTTCATGAATAATTCTTATCAACATATATTTTATGCCAAAAACAAATATAATAATTAACTATTATTAACTATTATATATAGTTAATTAATAAAAATAAAGCTAATTAACATATTTTATTTACAATAATTTAAAATAACCCCTCTATAAAGAGGGGTCTTGAACTATTAATAATTTCCCATAGTTCCAAGTACTAAAAGAATCAAAATTAAAAATAATGTGTTAGCACTTACCCCTTTTTCCATCTGGGGGCACCTCCTTTAAAATTTTATATATGAGTTACGCCTTGTAACTACCAAATGTTCCAGTAGCCAGCAAGATCAAAATCAAAAACAAGATAAAACTCATATTACCACCATATCCTTCTGAGATATAGTCACCCATGATTATTCCTCCTTCCAAATTCAATTAGATATTTAAGTGTGAGGAGTTAAACTTATATTTATATATATTTACAATATAATATGTTTTTAAAACCAAAATGTTAATGCATAATAAATATCCTTAGTATTAATAATAAAAGTAAATAATGTTTATTTGCAGATATTATACGAGGAGAAATAAAATGATTTCATATTTAAA
>CAZOON010000269.1:0-2975 GCA_964581445.1 uncultured Halanaerobiales bacterium
AATTTTTACCAATAAAAATCAACTTGATCATAAAAAAATTTGATGAAAATTATAATGAAAAAATTCTAGAAATCAGATTAAGAATAAAACAAGCACTTGAAATTATTACATATAAAGGAAAATATTTTATAGATAATGAGGGATATAAAGTTATTGCCCAAAAAGCTTATTATATAAGTAAAGATGATATAAAAAAAAGCCTTTTAGTACTTACTCAAAATTCTATATATGCTCTGGAAAGACAATTCAAAGAGGGATTTATTACAATACCAGGAGGTCATAGGGTTGGTATTGCAGGAAAGGTTGTTATAGAAAATGGTAGGATTAAAACTCAAAAGGATATAAATAGTATAAATTTTAGAATTAGTAATGAGATACCTGGTATTGCAAATAAAATTATTAATAATATTTATGATAAAAAAATAGATTATATTTATAACACATTAATTATTTCACCTCCTTTATGTGGGAAAACAACTTTATTAAGAGATTTTATTAGAATAATAAGTAGTGATATAGGTAAAAAAATTGCTGTGGTTGATGAAAGATCTGAAATTGCAGGTATTTATAATGGGATTCCAGGTAATAAGATTGGTCCTAGAACTGATATACTTGACAATTGTCCCAAAGCAAAGGGAATGATCATGTTAATAAGATCAATGTCTCCAGAAGTAATTGCAGTAGATGAAATAGGAAAAGATGAAGATATTAAAGCAATCAAAGAAGCAGTTTATTCAGGAGTTAGTGTGTTAGCTACAGTGCATGGAAAGGATCTTAAATCAATAAAGGTGAATCAAAAATTAAAAGAATTTTATTTAGAAAAAATATTTAAACGGTATATTACTTTGAGTAAAAGAAATGGTGTTGGAACAATTGAAAATATTTATAATGAAAGAGGTGATGGTTTAATATAAATGATTTTAAAATTCAGTGGTGCATTTTTAATCCTTATATCTGGAAGCATTTTAGGATGGATTATTGCAGAGCAATATACCAAAAGAGTACAGCAGCTTCAGGAACTTCAAATGGCAATTAAAGTCCTTGATACTGAGATTTCTTATTCCAGCACTTTTTTACCAGAAGCACTTATACATTCCGGGGAGAAGAGCACTTATCCTATATCATTTATTTTTAAAGAAACAGGAAAAAACATGTTAAATAACAGGGAATTAATTTTTTCTGATATCTGGATAAAAATTTTAGAAGAAAATTTTTATTATAATAGTTTAAATAACTCTGATATAAAATTATTAAAAAATTGGGGAAAGCAATTGGGGGCTTCACATTTAAAAGACCAGGAAAAAATTAATAAGATAATACTCCAACAATTAAAACAAAATGAATTAATAGCAAGAGAAGAAGCCAGAGAAAAAGTTAAGTTATTTAGATATTCAGGATTATTACTTAGTCTACTTTTAATAATTGTTTTTTATTAAAGAAGGAGGCAAGAATGGATATAGACTTGATTTTTAAAATTGCCGGGGTGGGTATTTTTATTTCAATTATTAATATAGTTTTAAAACAGGCCAATAAAGAAGAACAGGCCCAGATGTTAACTTTGGTGGGGGTAATAGTTGTATTAATGATTGTGATTCAATTGATAAATGAACTTTTTAATGATGTGCGTAGTGTGTTCAAATTTTAGGTGAATAAGATGATAATATTTAAAATTGTTGGCATAGCAATAGTTGCTACTATTTTTATAATTGTAATAAAAGAAGAAAAACCAGAGATGGCTTTTCTTTTAAGTATGGTTACTGGACTTTTGATACTAATACTAGTTTTTGATCAAATAAAACTAATAATAGATTTAGTTATGCAACTTGCTGAAAAAGGTAATATAGATCTCTTATATTTAAATACTATTATAAAAATAGTTGGTATTGCATATGTTGGAGAGTTTGGAGCTCAAATTACTAAAGATGCGAATGAATCTGCTTTAGCAGGAAAAATTGAAATTGCAACAAAAATCTTAATAATGTTTCTTGCCCTGCCTGTAATGATTTCTCTACTTGAAATAGTTATTGATTTAATTCCTTGATAATATGGTGGTTAAAACTATGAAAAAAAATATCTATTATATTTTTATAATAATAATTTTTTTAAATATGGTTTTATCTCAAAGTTGTTTTAGTTCAGGTGGGGAAGAAATAATTAATAATGATATTATTTTAAAACAATTTCAAAAACTTGATTTAGAGGATTTAAAAAGAGAAGTAGAAAAAATTAATGATAGGGCTGGAGATTATTTGCCTGAATTAAATATAAAAAAAATTTTAATTTCTTTGAGCAATCATAAATTTAATTATAAATGGAAGGATTTAATTATTTCATTTATAAAATATCTGGGAAATGAAGTGACAGCCAATTTTAGATTAATGGGAAAGATAATTATTCTTGCAATATTTACTGCAGTATTAAATTTATTTCATGAATCATTTAGTAATGAAACTATAAGTAATACAGCAAAATTATTAATATTTTTATTACTTGCAGTATTGTTATTACAATCTTTCAAACTAACAATAGATATTGGGATAAAAACAATAGATTACATGGTTTCTTTTATGCAAGCATTACTGCCAGTTCTCTTATCTTTGTTAGTTGGTGTTGGAGCAGTAAGCTCAGCAGCAATCTTTCACCCTTTTACTTATATAATAATTACTATTTTATCAACATTAATAAAAAATTTAATTTTCCCCATGATATTTATATCAGCAGTTTTAAATATTGTAAATAATATCAGTAACAATTTTAATATTTCAAGTCTGGCTAAATTGTTTAAAGAGTTTAGTATGGGATTATTAACCTTATTTTTATTAATATTTGTAGGAGGATTATTATTACAGGGAGGGGCTGCAGCTCTTGCAGATAGTTTAACTTTACGAACCGCTAAGTATCTTACCGGTACTTTTATTCCGGTTATAGGTGGTATTTTATCTGATGCAGTAGACCTTATTGTTAGCTGTTCTCTA
>CAZOON010000270.1:0-2969 GCA_964581445.1 uncultured Halanaerobiales bacterium
TAATAATTGCAAAAAAATAAGCAATTATTAATTAAATCTATCTGCAAATTATTTTTGGGGAATAACTATTTTTAAAATGGTCCCTTTTCCTTTATTTGACTCAATTTTTAAGCCACCCTCCATAAAATTAACCCTTTCCTCCATAATAGCTAAACCTGAACCTCTCTTTTTATTAATATCTATATCTTCAAAACCTTCGCCATTATCATTTATAATCAATATTAGATTACTTGCGTCTTTTTTAAACAGCACTTTAACTACTGTAGCAGAACTATATTTAATAATATTATTCAAGGCTTCTTTCAATATATATATAAGATGAATTCTATGTTCATTTTTCTGTAATAAATTATTGATCTCTTGAGTAGTAATCAACTCTGTTTTGATACCTATTTTGTTTTCAAAATCGATTAACTCTTCCTGTATTAATTCCATAAAATTTTTCTGTAAAATATTTGATTTTCTAGTATCATAAATATACCTGCGTATATCCTGATGGCTATCTCCAAGATGTTTTATCAGTTCATCCAGTAATTCATTGACCTTGATAATGTTCCCATTCCCTAATTCCAGCTTAACAGCCTGTGTCTGCAAATTGGCATAGCTCATAACCTGACCCAGATTATCATGTAAATCCCGTGACATCCTTTCTCTTTCTTCCATAACTGCCAGTTCTTTTTGTTGTATCAAAACCTGCTCTTTTGCTTTTTCCAGATCAGTAATATTATTTAATATAAAAATCCATCTCTGGAGATTTTCAATATTTGTTCTAAAAGGAGAAACATTAATCTCAAATATCCTATATTCTCCATCTGCCAGAAACCTTAATTTATTCTTATCTACCAAAGAAAAATCATTAATTTTATTAATTCCTAATTTAAATTTTATCTCTTCAGGCAATATCAGACCAATTTTAAATTTCTTACTGACATTTAACATTTTATTTGCCCCAGGATTAATATCCAGAATTCTATAATTATTATCAAGTACCATAATCCCCATACCCATCTCTTCAACAACCATTTTCCTGGTTATCGGTGTAAGGTTAAATACTCGATAACGGTCAAGACCTATAAAAATTAAAATACCTGCAATAGCTGTAAATGCAGGTGATATATCAAATTTAACCGCTGCATATATCCCTTCAATATTATTTATTATATTGGGAATCCATATTACTCCTATACTTAATAAAAATATAGAAGCCTGCTCGCGGTTATATTTTTCTTTATTAATAAAGTATTTTAATAAGATTATTACAGAAACAATAATAAAAAAATAGGACTGTATCACTAAATACCAAAACCAGGGTCCATAGTCATTATTTAATAGTAAAAATGAGTTTTGTTGAACAAGACTAACTTCCCGGCGGAAAAAACCATGCAAATTATTGCTCCAGACACCAACAATTGCAATCGTCGGAAATAAAGCTAAAGTAAGGATTCTATTAAAATTTAGCCATTTATTATTATTAATTTCTAAGTTATTTACAATTATAAACCAGATAAAAGGTAAAAAAACATAAGAAATATACTGTACATTTGCCCAAAATACCTTTACATTGATTGTTTTACTGACTATTTCTATCATATTTCCAGAAACCATTAAAAAAAATAATAAAAATAAAATAAAAATTTCTTTAAATATACCATATGGTCTAAACCGCATAATATAAAAAGATAAAAATAAAATTATTATTTGTGATACTATTAAAATTAAAATATAAGCATTGGAAGTAATAATCATTATAATCACCATTCATCTGTCACTTCACGAATCAATGTTTTCATTAAAGTTAGCTATTCCCAGACTATATTCTTTTGCAAGTATTATTGCTTCGGCTTTATTTTTAAGATTAAACTTATCCATAATATTTTTCATATGGTACTTAACTGTAGCTTCACTGATAGCTAAAATATCTCCAATTTCCCGATAAGTCTTTCCACTACTCAAAAGAGATAATATTTCTGCATGCCGTTTATTTAAATCAGATTCAGGTTCTGTAGTTTGTGTATATTGCTGATGCTCATTATAAATATGCTTTTCACTTTCTTGATATTTATTATCTTGCTGCTCCAGTTCCTCCATCAATTTTGCAGTCATACCCGGGGCCAGAGGAGGTTCCCCTTCTGTTAGTTTTGCAAGTAAAGAAAAAAACTTTTCAGCTCCTAAATTTTTCAAAAGATAGCCATCAGCCCCACTGCGAACTGCATTTATTAAACATTCATCTTCAGTTACAATAGTAAGCATTACAATCTTAATATCTGGTAATTCGTTTTTTATTAATCTGGTGGCAGTCAGACCATCTATATCATTCATATTTATATCCATTAATATCAAATCTGGTTTTAACTTACGTGCCATCTGGAGTGCTTCTTTACCATCCCTGGCTTTACCCACAACCTGATATCTATTGGCGCTTAACAGATTACTCATCCCTTCTAAAAATAATTCATGGTCATCGACCAGTAAAACATCCATGGTTTACCCTCCTTATAAACTTAGTTATTAGATAATAAAGCAGGGATATAAGATAATTTTATCATAAATATAATTAAATATGAATAAAATTATATAATTATATCATCCCTGCTATCTATTACTATTTCTAATTTTCTGTCCTTACGATACGGAAACCAGTATAATCATTACTATTAGAAGGCACAGAATAGCCTGTTCCACTACCCAATATCTGACAGCCCATAAGCGGAGTAGACCAGTTACAACCTCGATTCCCGTACCATTTACTACCATCACTACTAAGATTTGTTACATAATCATTAATCCATTCGCTTACATTCCCGGCAAGATCCCAAACCCCTTCCTCGTTCATAGCTTTTTGTCCTACCTGATGTGTTCCCTTTTCTACAACAAGTCCCGAATTCTCCGGAGTATCTGAATTTTCTTGACACCAGAGTACTTCATCATAATCATTACTACCGGGATAAGTAGTTAATTGATAATTTATA
>CAZOON010000271.1:0-2966 GCA_964581445.1 uncultured Halanaerobiales bacterium
TATATAAAAGAAGATTATATAAGGCCATTTTTAATGAGTATTGATAATAAGAATGGGGTAAAATTAAAAAATTCAAATTCATCATTACCCGAAAGACTTAATGAGATTGAAAAGGGTATTATACTTAAAACCCTTGAAACGACAGAGGGGAATATTAGTCAGGCTGCCCGGAAATTAGGAATAAAAAGGCAGAGTTTACAGTACAGATTAAATAAACACGAGATCGATATTTCAAATAATTTAAATTTGGCATAAAATTTGCATCTACTTATTAATTGCTTATAATATTTAATCACAATAGTTAAAATGAGGTGAAAATTTTGTTGAAAATGAGAAACAATCTGGATGAAAGAGGTAAAGATATTTTTGATCTGACACTTAAATTACTAAATATAAAAAGTGTCAGTAACACAAAAGGGGTTACTGAAGTAGGGGATTTTATCTATGATTATTTAAATCAATTATCTTATTATCAAGATAATCCTGAATATTTAAAGAAATTTCCTTTAGCAAGTGATGATAGCTTAGGACGTAATAATATTGTCGCTTTGATTAAAGGGGAAAAGGCTAAAAATAATAAAACCATAATGTATATTAGTCATATGGATACTGTTGATACAGGAGAATATGGTGATTTAGAAGAATATTGTTGTAAGCCTGAAAAGTTAATGAAAAAGCTTTCAAAAAGGAAGTTAAATAGTGAAGTAAGGACTGAACTGGAATCAGGTGAATGGCTCTTTGGACGGGGTGCTGCGGACATGAAGAGTGGTGCCGCCATTGAAATGCAATTAATTAAAGAATTTTCACAAAAAGTAGAAGAAATTTCTGGTAATGTTTTAATAGTGATTACTGTAAATGAAGAGGCTGATTCTCTAGGTATGCTTAATGTTGCTGGTCCAATCGCTGAAATGGCAGAAAAAGAAGGACTGGATTTCATAGGTGGTATAAACACAGATTTTGTCTCTCAGTTGGCTGAAGATGATTATGATAATAGGTATATGTTTATGGGTTCCTTAGGTAAGGTTGTAGAGGCAGTTTATGTTGTAGGTAAAGGCTCACATGTAGGACAGGTTTTTCAGGGCTTTGATGTTAATCTTTTATTATCAAAATTGACAGAGAAAATAGATAATAATATGGAGCTGGCCGATAATTTTAAGGGAATGGTGACAAATCCCCCTGTATCTCTTAAACAGGCTGACTTAAAGGATGAATATAATGGACAATTACCCTACCAGGGATTTGCTTATTATAATTTTCTGAATTATAAGCGGGGAACAGAAGAAATAGTTAATGTAATGAAGAATAAGGTTGAAGAGAGTTTTATTGAAAGTGTAGAACATATTAATGAACAATACCGCAAATATTGCAATTTAGCCAATGAAGAATATAATGCTGTTGAACTTGAATCCAGGGTCTTTACCTATGGGGAATTATTTGAATATGTTAGTAATAAATATGATTCTGATACTTTAAAGCAGGAACTTGAAATCGCCCACAAAAAGGCCAGGGAAGATACAATGGATTTAAGGATACATTCTTTAAGGATCGTGCAAAAATTATGGAACTTAAGTGAGCTGGCTGGACCGGCTGCTGTTGTTTTTCTGGTTCCACCATATTATCCACCTCATAACCCTGTTATTGGTGATAAGAAAATGAAAGAATTTAATGATAAAATTGAGACTATTATAGAGGAAGAAAATAAGAATGCTGACAGTTATAATCTTGTAAAAAAAGATTTTTTTCCATATCTTTCAGATGCCTGTTTTACAGTTTATCAAGAAGGTGAAAATGACCGTAAATCATTGGAGCGTAATATGCCCTATTGGGGAAGAGGATGGAAAATTAATATCGATGCTGTCAAAAAGCTTAATATACCAGTAATTGATATGGGGGTACATGGAAAAGACGCTCATAAGTTTTTAGAAAGACTTCATGTTCCATATGCCTTTAATACTTTGCCCACTTTAGTTGAAAGGGCAACATTTAAATTGTTGGAAGATTAAAGTCTTTAAACTAGATAAAGGTGCAAAATTTATCTTCTGAGGGCAAATATATTTTGCACCCTGAAGGAGGTGGTCTAGCCAGAAGGGATAGAATATTAAGAGAAAAACGGAGGAAAAAAGATTAATAAAAAAACAGGAGGTAATTTGATTTGAAAATTAATAAGAAGTCAGTAGCGATTATTTTTGTTTTGGCTTTAACTATGGTTATAGGTCTTGCTGGTTTAAGTAATGCTGCAGAATATAATATGGTAGTATCACATTATACAATAACTGATGCTTCAATTAGTGGTATTGCTGCTTCACTATTATATTTTGAAGATATGGTTGAAACCAGAACTGCAGGGGCCATTGATGTAAAAGTTTTTGGTAATAGCACACTTGGTGGTGTTACAGACGTAACTCGAGAAACTGTTAAAGGAAATACAGTTCAGGCTTCAATTGCTTATGGTGGTGTTTTTGCAACTTTCTTTCCTGAATATCAAATGATGTATTCTCCTTTCCTCTTCCCAAATTATAGATCTGCCTGGAATTTCTTTGATAGTGACTTTTTTGCTGAATACATGGAAAAAGCAAGAAAAGATACTGGTTTAAGACATCTGGGTATTTATGATGATGGTGGTGGATTTGTTGCCTTTACAAACAATAAGAAATTAATTAAAACCCCTGAAGATATGAAGGGTTTAAGAATTAGAACAGAGGGTGGAAATGCTGCTCAATTAGCAATGATTGAAGCCATGGGAGCAAAAGCTGTACCTCTTCCCTGGGGAGATGTAACAACTGCTCTGGCAAGTAATGTTGCAGATGGTCAGTTTAATGCACCTTATGTAAATGCCTTTGCAAAATTCTGGGAAGTAAATGATTATACATCCTGGATTAGATTTATTTTTAACACAGCTGTCTGGTCAGTAAGTGACAAATGGTTCCAGGAATTACCTAAAGAATATCAGACAGTTATTATGACAA
>CAZOON010000272.1:0-2951 GCA_964581445.1 uncultured Halanaerobiales bacterium
GACAGATTTTCTGGGCAGTACCTATGAGGGAACTAGTTTTAATGAACTTATAGCTGTAGGTGACAAACTGGTAAAATTCAAAACACATCAAATTGAAGATGAAAATATTGCTACTATTGCTTATAATAAGGATAAAAAAGAATGGGTAATAGTTGGACAAAATAAGGTCCATTATATTCCCAGTAAGGCTAACGAGGCCAGGTCTGGTATTGAGCAATATGAAGAAGGTCTGGAAATGCTGGAATATGGTTTTGAGAAAGGCATTGAGAAGATCAAGGGGGCCCTCGCTGAAGGACTGTTTACTGGTCTAGCTCATAACTCCGGGCGTTTTCTCAAGGACTATGACCTGACATTAAAGCAGAGGGCAGAACTTGTCCTGGCCGAATATAATTCTTTGATGGCAGGGGATATGACTGATAATTATGATTTGTTATATGCCCATCGGAAGCTCTTTGAATATGGTCTGCTGGCAGCCCGGGCCGGATATCCGCAGTTTACCTTACAGGCTGCTGAGCAGATAAAGAAACTGGAATTAATGTATCCAGATGGTTTGCTTTGGGATAAGGTTGAAAATCATATTATACTGCTGGTGGGTATTGGTATTGCTGTCGGGGATGGTAGTGAGGCAGGATACAATCATATGCTGGATAATGACGGGATTTTAAATGATGATGATAATCAAAACTATATACTTAATGTTTACCTTAATGATTATCCTGAATACTTTGCTCCCCTGCTGGCAGATAAAAAGAAGATGTCATATTTTACTAAAATAGCAGAGAATGAACTGCCTTCTGTTCAGATGTGGGAACCAGAGAAGCTTGATTTTATAGACCTGATGGGAAATGAGATTACTGGTGTTGAAGGTATACAGGGGAATGAAAATACAGGTGAGAATAGCAGCGGTGAAAGTGATGACTTGAATTCTGGAGATGACAACAGCAGTGATTCCGGATCAATGGGGACTGTGCTGGATTAAGAGTATTATATTATTAAAACATGTGAGTAGAGAAAATGTAACTTAAAGGGGGAAAAGAGGGTGGGAACTATAGATCAATTAAAAAAACATGTAATATTCAAAGCATTTCTTATCTGCTGTCTTATCCTATTTTTTTCATATATTCTAGTGATAGATAGCATTTCAGCTGAGGAAGATAATTATGATCAGGAGAAGTTTGATTTTCATGTCAAATTTATTGAGTCCATAAGAAATAGAGAAGATGTAGAACTTATTAAAGGATATCTGGAAAAGGGTGCTGATCCCAATTTAAATAATTATGGATATGGCCCTGCTTTGTGGACTGCAGCCTGGGCCAATAGTGATCCTGAAATAGTGAAATTATTACTGGATTATGGAGCAAAAGCAGATATCAGTGATCTCGGTCTTTTTATGGTCTTTGAATGTAATCTTGATAATATTAGACTATTACTGAAAAATGGTGTGGATGTTAATAAGGAGATAAGGGATTCTATTTTTGGTCCTTACATATCTCTTGATAAATATTTTGTTGAGGAAGCAAGTAAAGAAAATAAACTGCAGGTGGATTTATTCAGGACTTTAGGTAACTCCCCGCTTGTTATGGCTGTGGAGGCAGGCAGAATAGAACTTGCTGAATTATTAATTGAATTTGGGGCAGATCCAGATCTAAGCACAGGGTCTTATAAAAATACTTCTTTAAGGGCTGCGGCCTTAAATAATCAGCATTTTGAATTAGTTAGAATATTGCTCAGGGCCGGTGCTGATCCCGGACTGGCTGATAGTGACGGCTATACCCCTCTGATGGCTGCCGCAGAAAGCGGAAACTTAGAGGCCGCTCAGCTTCTATTAATATACGGTGCTGAACTGAATGCTCAGTCTGCCCTGAAAATGAGCCCACTAAAAGGGGCTGTACTGAGCAAAAACTATGAATTGGTCTCTTATTTCATTGAAGAGGGTGCTGACCTGGAGATGACTTATAATAGTGGGATGAATATTCTGCATCTTGCTGCAGCAAACAGCAGTCCCGAAATAGTGGGATTATTACTTGAAAAGGGTCTGGATCCTCTTAGTACCGATAATGAAAAGCGGACCCCCTATCATCTGGCATTGATTAATGATAATCATTCTGTATTGAATAAACTCAAAGAATATGGTGGAGAAAAGATTATTGCCTCTTTTTTAAGTGAATATTTACAGGAAAAAGATTTGACAGCAGAAGGTTCACTACACTATAAATTTTCTAAGGATGGGGAAAAACTTTTGACAATAGATAATGATGGAGAACGTGAACATATCAGGGTCTGGCATAAATATAAAGATGATTATTTTTTAACAAGACTGGATTATAAATTCAAAGTAGCAGAAGGTAAATCATCCTATGATATCTATCGTAATCTTTATCTATCCCCTTATGGAAATATGCTAGTAATTTATGATGCAGAGAATAATAGAATATACCTGGATGGATTAAGTATGGATTTTTATGAAAGAACTAATTTTGAAGAGGCGGCTGAAGCAGACTTTGTTACACTTTCCCTGGTATATAATGATGATGCCTATCAGGAAATAGTTGCTGTATATAAAAGGGATGGCTCCCTTTATTTAAAAAAATGGGATATAGTCAGGGGAAAAAATTATATATACCTGACAGACCGTGGTGAGGAAGAATACCAGCTCGATATTGATGATGATCTTATTATAGATAGTTTTGGTCTTAGCTATCAACTTGTTCCCTGGGATAAAATAAATGCAAGCCTGTCTGCAGTATTTGGGGAAAGTGAAACAGTTAATATCAGGGGAAAGAAAAGCCTTGATTTTGAAATTAAATTAGCATATTCTGAAGATAGTAGTCGTGCCTATAGTTATAAGCTGGTACCGGAAGGGAAGAAGGTTTTTGAGAATCTTCTAAGTTATAGTGGCTCTACTTATAGTGAATATAGCATCGAAACAGCAGCTGCAACTATAGAATTTT